>NZ_JAAUWS010000003.1:0-198718 GCF_014694465.1 Vibrio sp. S11_S32
AAGAAGATGTTGAAGAATATATCCGGTATTACAACCATGAAAGGTTGCATACTACGCTTGGTGATTTAACGCCAATCGACTATGAAAAATTACAAAGTCAGGTGTCCTATTGGGCTTGACCAGAATAATCAGCTTATCACTTCTTGGCCAAAACATAACAAAAATAACCTCTTCACTCGTAAAAAAACGCTTCCTTTTAGTGGTTGATTTTATCTTTTAACCTTAAAGCCATGCGATTGATTGCAAATAGCAATTTAGGCATGATTTAATAGATTAAATATTGAGTCATACAAGGCAAAATACAAATGGAATTATTCTCTCATGCACACGCATTAGTAGTGGAAGGTGGGGCTATGCGTGGCATTTTCTCTTCTGGGGTACTCGACCATTTTATTGACACGGATTATACCTCGTTTGATTTTTGTTTAGGGGTTTCTGCCGGCTCAACCAGTTTGGCCTCTTGGCTCGCCAATCAAAAAATACGAACCTACACCGTGATAACCGATTACTCCTGCCGACCAGAATTTATTCGCTTTGGGCGCTTTTTAAAAGGGGGTCATTGGCTCGATTTAGATTGGTTATGGCAAATCACTATTGATGAAATCCCTATTGATACTGAAGCATTATTTGCTCAACCTATCCCGTTGTATGTGGTAACAACCAATGTAGAGACAGGGAAGGCCCATTACATTGCAGCCACCCCAACTAATGTGGTCGAGTTATTAAAAGCCTCTTGTTCGGTGCCGCTTGCTTATCGACATTTTCCTATGATTGAACAGCAACCGATGACTGATGGCGGCGTGGCCGATTCTATTCCAGTAGAAAAAGCCTACCAGATGGGCGCCAAAGAAATTACCGTCATTTTGTCGCGCCCTTTAGGCTATATAAAAAAAACTAGCAGAGCGCCGTGGTTAACGCGCAAATTTTTAGCTCGTCATCCTAATTTGGCAGAAGCTGCGCTACAACGAGCTCAGATATATAACCGCACCATCAATTTTATTAACAATCCACCGCATGATTGTATTATTCATGTGATTGCCCCACCCGATGACTTCCCCGTTGGCCGTTTAACCAAAGACCGACAAAAGCTAGATATTGGTTATCAAATGGGTGTCGAACAGGCCAAGCATTACCTCAGTACAATAAATAATTAATGCTTAATTAAACAACACGTGCCATGATAACTTTTTTGTAACATTTGTTGATTTGTCATTCATCCACATTGGCGCGATTTACCAGCATGTGGATGATGAGATCGCGGTTAAGATTAGAGGTTTTACATGGATGCTCGCAGCGTATTTCTTATTTTATTAGTGGTGTTTGTCTGGGGCATTAATTTCGTCATTATTACGCTAGGGCTACAAGACATGCCGCCTTTTTTACTGGCAGGCTCTCGTTTCATTTTTGTCGCATTGCCTCTCATTTTTTTCATACCAAAACCTCAAGTGCCTTGGCGCTGGATTATTTGGTATGGCTTAACCATCAGTTTTGGTCAATTTGCGTTTTTATTCTACGCCTTACATGTTGGAATGCCATCGGGTCAAGCCTCACTCATATTACAAATGCAGGTGTTCGTAACTGCTATTCTAGGAGTGACTATTTATAAAGATACAATAAATCGACTGCAACTCTTCGGTGGTTTTATCGCGTTTAGTGGCGTGGTCTGTTTGTTGATAGGCGTATTAGACACCCATATCAGTTTTGCCGGTTATTTTTTCACCTTGTGTGCGGCATGTTCTTGGGGTGTAGGCAACATTTGTAACCGCACTATTTCAGTGCGCTACCCGCATACCAATATGATCCACTTGGTTGTTTGGGCCTCTTTAGTCCCAGTGTTGCCATTCTTCATTTCAAGTTATTTGTTAGATAATAGAGAGTTAGTGATCCAAGCGATAAGCTACCCTACCTTATCCAGTGGCTTAACGATTGTGTACCTTGCTTTTGCTGCCTCATTATTTTGCTACAGCGCTTGGGGATTTGTGATCGCCAAACATGGCACCGCTAACGTGGTGCCTTTTGCGCTTCTCGTGCCGGTGATCGGATTATTTTCAGGTTGGTTTATTTTAGGCGAAACACTGAATTCGCTACAATTTATGGGTTGCGGCATCATCATCATTGGCTTGTGTATTTATATTTTTAATCAAAAAATCAAGTTATGGGTACAAAACCAAAGAGACTCTGGTTTTAATGCCAATTAGACCAATGATCGTCGCCTTTACAACTCTATAAGTTACATAAAAAAGCGATAATGGTCGTTTTGTTCTGTATCCGTATGTGGCTTATCTTTGTTATACAAGCCAATCAAGCGAATAAAGAGTAGAATAATAGCCATCACTTAATGACATACAACAAGGAAACGTATGAACCCTATAATCGATATTTTATTTGGCAATATTGTCCCCATTGTCCTATTTATTTTTATCATCGCGATTTTAAAAAGTGGGATAAAATTTGTTCCCCAAAACCAAGCTTGGTTAGTGGAGCGTTTTGGTAAATACCATTCAACAAAAGTGGCAGGTATCAATTTCATTGTTCCTTTCATTGACCGTATTTCTGCAGAACGTAGTTTAAAAGAACAAGCTCAAGACGTTCCATCTCAATCGGCCATCACGCGTGACAATATCTCATTAGTAGTGGATGGTATTCTCTACTTCCGCGTATTAGACCCATACAAAGCGACTTACGGTGTCGATGATTACGCATTTGCCGTGACTCAATTAGCGCAAACAACAATGCGTTCTGAACTTGGCAAAATGGAATTGGATAAAACCTTTGAAGAGCGTGATGTACTGAATACCAACATTGTGGCTGCAATCAATATGGCGGCTGAACCTTGGGGTATTCAGGTTTTACGTTACGAGATCAAAGATATTGTGCCACCAAGTTCCATCATGGAATCGATGGAAGCACAAATGAAAGCTGAGCGGGTAAAACGAGCTCAAATTTTAGAATCTGAAGGTGATCGCCAAGCGGCAATCAACGTTGCAGAAGGTAAAAAACAAGCTCAAGTATTAGCGGCTGAAGCGGATAAAACCGAGCAGATTTTAAAAGCAGAAGGTGAAGCAAAAGCGATTATTGCGGTTGCTGAAGCTCAAGCCGAAGCACTAAGAACCGTCGGTGATGCCGCCAATACCGAAGAAGGCCAAAAAGCGATTCAGCTTGATCTTGCCACAAAAGCGATTGAAGCCAAACATGCAATTGCCAAAGAGTCATCGGTGGTATTACTACCAGAAAACGGCACTGACGCCAGCTCATTAGTGGCACAAGGCATGTCGATTATTAACTCATTAAATCGCCCTAAAGGTTAATTATGGATTTGATACACAGTTATTTCCCGCAAGTTTTAATGGCCCTCGGTATTGTGCTACTAATTATTGAGATTGCGGTGTTTGGTTTTTCTACATTCTTATTATTTTTCATGGGACTCAGCGTGTTTTTTACCGGCCTGAGCATGCAGTTTAATTTGCTTGAAGCTAACATCCACAACGCTATTTGGCTCGGTGGTGTTTTAACGTGTATCTTTGCTCTAATCTTATGGCGTCCGCTTAAACATCTACAAAACAAACCTGTTGATAAAGAACATCAACGTACCGATTTTGCTCAGATCACTTTTGTGTTAACGGACGATGTTAACTCCTCCAGTGATACGGTATTACATGCTTATTCTGGTATTAACTGGAAAGTACGTAGTCAACAACCGCTATCAAAAGGACAAACGGTTAGTGTTGTAAAGCAAGACGTCGGAGTTTTGTGGGTAGAAAGTGTGGACTAAGGTTTAAGCAAATATTCATTTTGGGATTCAATTAAAGGAAACTACCCAACCTTGCAAGGTAAAACATGTGCTGAATTAAAGTCTAATCAAGATACCTATCTGCAATTGCAAGATGATATGGAACATGAAGAGTATCGTATCGCTAATCAATACAACATCACAGTTGATGATATTTACAGCGATTTTATTGCCGATGGAAATACACAACTTCAAGCTGATGCGATCTATATCGTCGAACAACTTCAAGCCAGTTATGCCTATCGCGCAAAACTTGAAACTGAATACCCTGATGCGCTTTTCCATGTTGTCACTATCCGCACAGAAGACAATAACGGTGAAGATATTATTATCCGTCAATCTGAAGTCTTATGGGGAGACAAATATTGGGGGAAAAGTGATGTCTTGAACCCTACCGATCTAAGTCAAGCGATCCGCACTATATCTCAAACGACAGAAGATAACTCGGTTATTGATGATATGCAGTATTATCACGGACTTCAGTGCGAGTCTGAATATGATGGTTCAAACCCACATTGTAACCGTACAGAACGTATAAAAATACCATCAATTCGGATGTTCCAACGAAAGGAATAACCCCCTGTTTTACTGGTGATTAGGTAGGTGGCTTTACGTGATGATAAGCGGTGCTTAGATAACATGTGTTAGCTCAGTGTGGGCTATCATGTTGTCATTAACCTTTAGAAATGAAAAAAGGCCTGAATAATCAGACCTTTATAATTTGGCGGTGAGCAAGAGATTCGAACTCTCGATACGTTGCCGTATACACGCTTTCCAGGCGTGCTCCTTAAGCCACTCGGACAACTCACCGTATTGTGTGTTAAGGCTTTGCTTAACGAAGCGCTAATTTAATGATTCTATAGGGTAAGGTCAAGCTTAAATGCCGATTTTTACTCTATTACGGTTTAACTGCTCATTATTTAACACTTTCACTGGTTAAGCGGCGGTTGTTTCTACCACTTCCTGACTTTCTTGGTACGCTGCCACGCGGAACCAACGGCGACATAGATCCAAGAATGTGCCGTACAAAACCCCCAAACCACAAGAGACCACTGCATTACTCAGCACTGAGGTAATGATCTGTTCTGGCGATGCGCCAACAAACAATAAGATCAATGCATAGACTGGTGACTGGAACAGTACATAAGCCAGCATATCAGCAATTTTTTTACTCAATGTATTAGACGATATTTTGTTGCTTTGGCGTAGCATCCAATCACGGAACACACCATAAGGCATCGCAATCGCAATATTGACAGGGATCGAAACAAGACGCGATGCCAATGACTGATGAAACGTCATGCCAGATATAAAAATTTCAATCAGCATGCCTGAGATAAAGCAAAAAACGACCATGGCAAAGGTATCTGCCGCTAATTGTCGAAAGCGTAATTGGTTAGTTGCTGTCATTGCTGCGCCTTAAAGTCATCAATACTGCTAGGATTTTATTTCGATTTGGGCGCTTATTCTGCCCTCACCGGATAATTGCAGATTATATGACCTTTACCAGGTAAAAAACAAAGTTTATATCACTATTCTTGAGTCAATATCTAGTTTTTATGATTGCTTTTTAGTTGGTAGACCAGTTTTAAAAGCTGGATAAATTAAAGATACCAGCACGGTTCACTAGCTCTATTTCGGTACAGCTATATTTAAAAACCTCACACCTTGTTATCATAGTGCTATACATTCTTGTAAGGATATTATCGTGACTTTAAACCAACTACTCAGCCAACCCGAACTCGAGAACAAACTGCTTAATAATGAGCAAACGATCGGTTTTTTAACCGCAATGGCTGCCGCGCCACATTTGCTGGATCCATCGGATTGGCTCGCCTATTTATGGGGTGGTGATGAGGTTGCTCCTTTTGAAACTGCAGAGCAATTTGAGCAATATGCTGAACTTGTGATTGAGCAATGGAATATTATCCACCCTGCTCTATTAGACGGTTCTTGGGCTTGGCCGGAAGGTTATGACCTAGATGAAGAAGAAGTGGTTACAGAAGCAGTACGTGACTTTGCTGAGGGTCTTTTACAAGGTTGGCAACTAACCCGTGATGATTGGGAAACCTTAATGCCAGAAGATAGCGAAGATGATGCACTGCTTGGTGGTGTATTGTTGTCTATCAGCATGTTGTACGATCCAGAAACGGCGATCACCACGTTATCTGACCAAGGTTTAACTGGCTTAGATGAATTCCAAGAAATTTATAATGCCATTCCATTAATGCTATGTGGTTTAACTCAACGAGGTCATGCTTTAGCCCAACAAGCTAATCATTAAACCGCCCTAAGTACAAAGCATAAGCAAATAAAAAGAGGCCGATAAGAACTCACTTATCGACCTCTTTTTTAATGCATATCAAATTCAATACACATCAAACTGAAATTTGTGTTTATGCGTTGCCTTTGACTTTCATGTTTAAGGATTCGGCAAAATCGAGCATTCGGTTAAGCGGGATCAGCGATTTTACTCGGATAGCCTCATCAACAAAGATCTCATGCTCAGCACCACCTTGCTGTAAGGCGTTTTCTATCGCTTTTAAGCCATTCATTGCCATCCACGGACAATGCGCACAACTGCGACAGGTGGCGCCGTTACCTGCCGTTGGTGCTTCAACCAATTCTTTTTCTGGCACTAATTGCTGCATCTTAAAGAAAATGCCTTTATCCGTTGCCACGATCAATTTGTTATTCGGTAAGGACTTAGCCGCTTTAATCAATTGACTGGTTGAACCTACTGCATCGGCTAACGCTACCACACTAGCAGGTGATTCAGGATGAACCAATACCGCTGCTTCAGGATATAGCGCTTTCATGTCTTTTAGAGCTTTAGCTGAAAACTCATCATGTACCACACACTCACCTTGCCATAGCAACATATCTGCGCCAGTTTGGTTAGCAATGTAGGATCCTAAATGGCGATCGGGACCCCAAATGATTTTTTTATCTTGGGCATCTAAGTGTTCAACAATTTCCAGTGCAATACTTGAAGTCACCACCCAATCGGCGCGTGCTTTGACTGCGGCAGAAGTATTGGCGTATACCACCACAACATGGTCTGGATGGGCATCACAAAATTCGGTGAAAGCATCGGTTGGACAACCTAAATCAAGTGAACATTCTGCCTCTAGAGTAGGCATTAAGATTCGTTTTTCTGGCGTCAAAATTTTTGCCGATTCACCCATAAAGCGTACACCAGCAATGATCAGCGTTTTGGCTGAATGGCGGTTACCAAATTTAGCCATTTCTAACGAATCGCCAACATAACCACCCGTCGCTTCTGCTAATGCTTGAATTTCTGGGTCAGTATAATAATGCGCGATAAGCACTGCATCTTTTTCAATTAGCAGCTTTTTAATATTGGTTATATGCTGATCTTTTTGATCTTGAGTCAACGGAACCGGTTTTGCTGGAAATGGATAAATAGTATCGATGGTATCGATGGTATCGGTAATGTACGTCATTGCTCTTACTCTCGGCAATCAAATATTCTCAGCATTGTACACCGATAGCCAAACGAATTGAAGTTACCGTTCGCCGGCAGATAAATGACGATTTCACCCCTAACATACCCTAACTAATTGATATAATCCCAATCGCGAGATGATTAAAAACAAAAACCATCGGTTAAGATGGTTTTCAATCAAGTAATAAGACATATTGAGCTATACACAAACTGTCACTGTAAACTGCCTTGCGCGAGTTTAGCCGCTGAAGAGTCTGGATATTCTTTAATGACTTGTTGGTAGTATTTTTTAGCGATATCCGCTTTATTGTTTCTCTTGGCGATATCACCCAGTTTAACCAAGGCATCTGGTCGTTTTGGTGATTTAGCTTCTGAGATCACAGCAGCAAAACTTCTGGCAGCATCGCCATCTTTTTTCTTAGCAAAATACAATTGGCCTAACCAATAATTCGCGTTACCAGACAAGCTAGAGTTTGGATATTGGGTTTTGAATTGTTGGAATGCGGTAATAGCGCCGTCATAGTTACGGTCTTTTAAAATCATATCAACCGCGGTTTGATAAGAAGATTGTTCGTCTTTGCTGGCATCAAACGTTGATGCTGGAATGGCAGCCACCGTTGATGTAACCGCCGATGCAGTGGTGGGCGCTACTTTGGCTTTTTTAACATCGGTACGCAGATTATCAAGCTCAATAAAGAGTTGACGTTGGCGTTCAACCAATTGCTTCATATCATAGTTACTACGTTCTATGGTGCCGCGTAGAGTGGTGATTTCTGCATTTTGCGCATCAACCTGTTGTTGCAGACGAGCTTGGACACGATTACTGTTATCAAGTAAACGCTGGACACGTTGAATGTCGGTTTCTGAACGGCTAGAGCTATTAACATCAGATACTGAAGTAGAAGCAGCAAGCGCAGGGCTTGCTGCTAATACGAGTAACGAAAGCGTAATAACTCGCTTTATGTTACTAAGCATAGATATCGCCTATTAGTAAACGATAACTGCGCGACGGTTTTTAGAATAAGCCGCTTCTGTTTGGCCCATTTCTAAAGGTTTTTCTTCACCGTAGCTTACGATAGAAATTTGGTCAGCTTGAACACCTAGTGCTTGGATATATTTAGATACCGCTTCAGCACGACGTTCGCCTAGTGCGATGTTGTACTCTGGAGTACCACGCTCATCAGCATAACCTTCGATAGTTACTTTAACATCTGGCATTGTGCTTAGGAATTTAGCGTGTGCTGCCAATGTATCTTCGTACTCAGAAGAGATTTCTGAAGTATCAAATTTAAAGAATACAGTAGAGTTTTCACGCAGTTTTTGTTGTGCAGCTGCGATATCTTGCTCAGACATTGCGCCATCGTCAACAACTGGTGTTGTTACTGCTGTTTCTTGTGAGCTCGTTTGTGAGTCAGTATTGTTTGCTGCATCATCACTAGAACTACAAGCTGCAACTGTTAAAAGAGGCAGGGCAATAATTAAACCTTTTAGAATTTTATTAAGTTGCATGTATATCTTCCTTATATTGTAAAATTGTTATTCTTAATTATAAAAATGGAGACCAAGCAGGTGCTTTAACTCTCCCATTTGTCGCCGGTAAGCGGGCTTTAAATCGACCATCAATTGAAACCATAGACAATACGTTCTGGCTCTGATACATCGAACTATAAATCACCATACTCCCATTTGGCGCCAAGCTAGGAGATTCATCCAATTGCGTTTTAGTTAGCACTTGAACTGCTCCTGTTTCCAGATCTTGTTTCGCAATATTAAACCCATCTGAATTACGATTCACCATAATAAGGAATCGACCATCAGGGGTAATTTGCCCACCAAGGTTCTGGCTACCTTGCCAAGTCAAACGAGTCGTCGCTTGATCTGACAAATTCACTTTGTAGATTTGCGGTAAACCACCTCTATCAGAAGTAAATATGAGTGACTGACCATCTGGAGTCCAAAATGGTTCAGTGTTATTCGCCCATCCCGTCGTGACTCTGTCTAACTTACGGGTTTGTAGGTCGAGAATATAAACTTGTAAACTGCCAGATTTGGATAGCACTAACGCTAATTTTTTACCATCTGGCGAAAATTCTGGCGCACCATTATGACGAGGGAATGCAGTTAGCACTTCCGATTTACCCGTATAGATGTCCATCATGTACAACTCTGCACGACCGGTTTGGAAACTGACATACGCCAATTTACGCCCGTCTGGTGACCAGGCTGGTGACATTAACGGTTGTTTAGAGCGTAAAACCAATCGTTCGTTGTAGCCATCATAATCGGCAATTCTTAATTGATACGGATAATTACTTTTACTACTTACAACAACATAGGCGATTCTGGTGAGAAATGCACCTTTTTCACCCGTTAGTTTCTCATAAACTAAATCCGAAATACGGTGAGCATACTCACGTAATCGCTTCGCCGGCACTACTGCGCGCTTATTTAATAGCAAATAATCTTTAGATAATACGAGTTTACCATCACTATCTAAGGCTTTGTTTTGACCATTATTAAGCTGTCCACGCACAATATCAACTAATTGATAATTAATAATGTAATCACCTTTGTCATTTTGGCTAATTGAGCCTGTGACCAGTGAATCAACCCCCATTGAATTCCATTGAGAAAAATTAATTTCCGAATCTGAATATGGGGTCTGAGGCATTTTAGAAGTGGCAACTGGGCTAAATTTACCACTGCGTTGTAAATCTGAGGCAATAACCGCGGCAACATCTTGAGGAATTGCAGTTTTTCCTGTCCATTGGAAAGGCACAACACCGATTGGACGCGCTGAGTTAACCCCTTCGGTAATCACAAGCTCTAGCGCTGCATTGGCCGTTTGGCTTGCAGTGAGCAGAATAAACAATCCTAGTAATATACGTTTAATCACTGATAATTCCTTTCTATTCAGGTTGAACGGTCAAGTTGATGTTTTTAAGTTGGTCAATCACATCTTGATCGGTTGGCAATGGGAATGTCCCTACTTGAGCAACCGCTCGTTTAGCAGCAGAGCAAAGCCGCGCATCACCATCGATCGGCGATACTTTACTAATAATAGCGCCTTTGCCTGCTTGAACTAATCTAATATTAATTTTGCACGATTTACCTTTAAATGAATCCTCGGTTAACAATTTTTCTTGGATCATTTGGGTATAAATTGCGCCATATCTATCCAGTTCAGAACTGATATAACGTTGTCTCGCCACTGAAACCTGTGCTTTTTCGGCTTCAAGTCCGGAGAAAACATCATTTAAAGCTTCATCTTGCGCTTTCTTTTCTCTGGCTAATTTTGCTTTTTGCTCGGCTTTCGCTTGAGCGTCAGCTTTGGCTTTGGCATCGGCCTTAGCCTTCGCTTGTTTTTTTGCTTCTGCGTCGGCTTTAGCTTTTTGCTCGGCCGCAACTTTTGCAGCTTTGGCTTCAGCTAGAGCGGTTGCTTCTGCCGCTGCTTTTGCTTTCGCTTGACGTTGCGCTTCTGCCTTAGCTGCTTGTTCTTTGGCTACTTTCGCTTTTTGGGCTGCAACTTTTTGCTTTTCTTGTTCGATTTGCTTTTGTCGTTCGGCATCACGCGCTGCTTTGGCCGCTTCAACTTGTTTTTCTTTTTCCGCTCTTAAGCGCTGTTCTTCTTTCTTTCTATTCTGCTCAACTCGCTGCGCTTGTTGGCGTAGCTTTTCAATTTTCTGTTGTTCGGCTTTTTGGGCGGCTTCACGTTTTTCGCGAATACCTTTCGCTTGCTGTGCGATCGCTTTTGGATCAATCACCACCGCCTCTACCATTTTATGCTGCGGTTTTTTTTCAGTTTCAGAAAACCACGAGCCGCCCACAAGAAGCACTAGGATGATAATATGCAGAGCTATCGAAAACAATATAGCTGATTTGTATTCTTTGCTAAATATCAACAAATTAGCTGTTCTCTTTAATATCAGTGAGCAGACCGACTTTCTCTATGCCTGCTTTACTAAGTTGATCTAAGACCAAGACAACATCGGCATAAGAAGTCTTCGCATCTCCACCGACTGCCACTGGAGATTCAGGGTTAATGCTGCGTTCTGCTTTCACTCGAGTAACGACTTGGTCCATAGTGAGACCTCGGATCATATCCTCATCATTGACACTTAGTCCAAGCTGTCCTTTTTGGTTGATCTCAACAATAATAAAACTGGCACCAGAGTCACCGGCAATATCTGACGCTGGCTTAGCGCTTTCTGTTTTCGGCAATTCAACTTCCACCCCTTGGGTAACAAAAGGTGAGGTCACCATAAAGATAATCAATAGCACTAACATCACATCGATATAAGGGACGACATTGATTTCAGCTTTAAGTTGACGTTTTTTACGACCGTAACCCGCCATGATTATTCCTTATTCTCAGTCATAACTTGGCGATGTAAAATACTGTGGAATTCTTCGGCAAACGTAACGTAGTTATGCTCAAGCTTAGTCACTTGATTGGTTAAACGGTTAAATGCCATTACCGCAGGGATCGCCGCAAACAAACCCATTGCTGTAGCCACCAAAGCTTCCGCGATCCCTGGAGCGACCATTGCCAAGGTTGCTTGTTTTACCTGACCTAACGCGATAAACGCCGTCATAATACCCCATACCGTACCAAATAAGCCGATATAAGGACTAATTGAACCTACCGTAGCTAAAAACGGCAGTTGATTTTCAAGCTCATCGATTTCTTTTGAGAGTGTCACTCGCATTGTGCGACCTGCACCATCCATCACGTATTCAGCAGAAGCACCTGGCGTGCGGCGCAAACGGGCAAACTCTGTAAAACCTGCATAAAAAATTTGCTCGGTGCCAGTTAATTCATCTTTACGCCCTTTCACTTCTTGATAAAGCTTAGACAGATCGATACCTGACCAAAACTTATCTTCAAACGTTGAGGCATTTTTAGATGCTCGGTTGAGTAATTTACTTCTTTTTAGGATCACAGCCCAAGACAGCACCGACATTCCTAACAGAATAAGCATAACAAGCTTAACCAATAAGCTCGCTTGTAAAAAAAGGTCAAAAATTGAAATATCAGCTGACACGGGTTAACTCCAACATAATTGAGCTAGGGATAGCTTGTGGTTTCATTTTTGTAATGTTGACACAGGCTACCTTAACATTTGTTTTACACAACACTTTGCCATCAAGATTGACTAACTCCTGACAAAATATTATTGATGCTTTTTTAAGGCTAGAAATAGTGGTGATGACGTTTAACTGTTGATCTAACGTCGCGCCATGGATGTAATCAATATCCATATGGCGAACCACAAAACCAATCTCTTGTTCAAGTAGAGTAAATTGAGAAATGCCAAGCATGCGCAGTAGCTCAGTACGCGCGCGCTCAAAAAATTTGAGGTAATTAGAATGATATACAACGCCACCTGCGTCTGTATCTTCATAATAAATGGTAATTGGCCATTTGAATGCAGATGTTGCTTGTTCTTCCATGTCACTTCCCATCGACAATATATCTATTACTATTCACTATACAGTAAGTTACGAGATTCAATAATAACATACGTACAAATTTATCCAAAACAGACTCAATTGAACAGATATCGCTCACTTTTGCGTCATCTTCAGCTTATTACTAGTTTGAGCGGTGCACAATAGGCATTACAGCCTGGAAGATTAGCCACAAAGCCTTCCCTTTGCATCGTTTTTATTATGTTTAATATTTATTTCATAACCGTAGCGCTATAAATAAAAAAAGCACCATCGACGCAAGTTGTCGATGGTGCCACTTTGTTTATTTTATAATCAAATCTATTTATACAAAATACTGATAAGAAAAGAAGAGTAAGATCACACCAGAAATGTATGGGCTAAATAAACCCTGCCATAACCAGTAAATGGGTTTAAAACCAACACTGTAGATCATGGTGCTGCAAATTGACCAAATAAATAAGATGGTCAAAATCAAGTTAAAACCACCTACTTGCTCGGCATAAGCTTTTGGTAACCACATAAACATACTGATATGAAACATCGCAACAATAAAAAACAGGGCTCTAAAAAGAGCCCTATTCATTGGCGCGTGTATATCAGTCATTTTTTGACTAATATTATTCACGATCCTCGTCCATCATTTCTGAGTGCTCTAACCAAAGAGCATTGACAATACCGAATGCACAGGCGAGTAACACGCCTAGAATCCAAGCAAAATACCACATATTGATTGCTCCTTAGTAAAGTGAGTTTTTGTTCTCTTCGATGAATTTATCATCAATACGACCAAACATCTTGTAGTAAGTCCACGAAGTGTAGCCAAGAATAATCGGCACAAACACAGCGGCAACACCGGTCATAATTTCCAGTGTCAACAGACTTGAGGTCGAATCCCACATAGTAAAGCTATCATTAGGGTTCAAGCTTGATGGCATAACGAATGGGAACATGGCAAAACCAGCGGTTAAAATAACGCCAGCACAAGTCAAACTTGAAGCAACAAATGCCAATCCGCCTTTCTGTGCTTTAGTCGCAACCACAGCAAACAATGCCATCACCACACCTAATGCTGGAGCAATCCACATCAACGGGTATTCAACAAAGTTGTTCATCCAAGCACCTGGTTCACGTGCCACTTCTTTAAGAAGAGGGTTTGATGGACCATTGTGATCAATAACACTTTTCAATACATAACCGTCAATGTTTTGAACCCAGAAACCTGCTGCGATAAACAGTACTGCAACCGCTAGACCAGTAATAACCGATACTGCACGAGCACGTTGGTAAACCTCACCAGAAGTCTTCATTTGTAACCAAGTTGAACCTTGAAGTACAAACATTGACACACTGACCAAGCCACACACTAATGCGAATGGGTTCAGTAAGCCAAGCAAACCACCATGGTACTGAGACATCATGAAATCATTCAGTTCAAATGGTACGCCTTGAAGTAGGTTACCAAATGCCACACCAAAAATTAATGGTGGAACAAAACCACTGATTGAAATACAAATGTCCCAATTGTTACGCCATTTTGGTGTTTCAATTTTAGAACGGTAATCTAACGCGATTGGACGCAACCAAAGCGCGGCAAGTGTCAGACACATTGCAAAATAGAAACCAGAGAAAGAAGTCGCGTATACCATTGGCCATGCCGCAAATAATGCGCCACCAGCAGTAATTAACCAAACTTGGTTTCCATCCCAGTGCGGTGCGATTGAGTTAATCATCACGCGACGCTCTGTATCCGTTTTACCAATAAGTGGGACTAACGCGCCCACACCCATATCAAATCCATCTGTGATTGAGAAACCGATGAATAGTACACCGATCAATGCCCACCAGATAAATCGTAATGCTTCATAATCAAACATAAATGATCCCCTGCTTATACTTCAACTTGACGAGAAACTTTACTTTCTAAAGAAGTATCGTTTTGCTCAAAGTGATAACGTCCTGTTTTCAAGCTACTAGGACCTTTACGTGCGAATTTAACCATTAGGTAAACTTCAGCCACTAAGAAGCACGTATACAGTGCAATAATACCAAAGATAGTGGTTAATACATCACCACGAGACAATGAAGACACCGCCATGTTCACTGGTAATATTTCACCTACCGCCCACGGTTGACGACCAAATTCAGCCACAAACCAGCCGGTTTCGATAGCGATCCAAGGCAGTGGAATGCTGCAAAGTGCCACTTTAAGGAGTAGAGGGTGTTGACCAATACGTTGACGACAAGTCTGTACAAAGGCAAAACCAAATACCAACAGCATCACAACACCACAAGCAACCATGATACGGAACGACCAGAATAACGGCCAAACCGTTGGGATCGAATCTTTCACTGCTTTATGAATTTGTTCTTCTGTTGCATGAGGAACATCATCGGTATAGCGCTTAAGTAGCATGCCATAACCAAGATCTTTCTTGCTTTCATCAAACGCTTTCACGTTTTCTGGTGACTTATCACCGGCACGTAGTTTCTCTAGTAAACCATACGCAATCATACCGTTACGGATACGACCTTCATGTTCAATTTGAAGCTGATCAATACCTTTAACTTGGGTATCTAATGAACGTGTCGCAATAATACCCATTAAATATGGGATCTCAATTGAGTATTTGTTGGTTTGCTCATCTTGGCTTGGGAAAGCAAATGCAGTGAATGATGCAGGTGCTTCTTCTGTGTGCCATTCTGCTTCAATTGCTGCAAGTTTAGTTTGCTGAACATCGCCTAATTCATAACCAGAATCATCGCCAAGTACTAACGTTGACATGATCGCAGCCATACCAAAAGAGGCAGCAATAGCAAATGAACGGCGAGCAAATGGAATGTCACGACCTTTTAGTAAGTAATAAGCACTTACGCCAAGAATGAACATTGCACCACAGGTGTAACCAGCAGAAACGGTATGGACAAATTTAACTTGAGCGACTGGGTTAAAGATCACTTCAGAGAAGCTCACCATTTCCATACGCATGGTTTCATAGTTAAAGTTTGCACCGACTGGGTTTTGCATCCAGCCATTGGCGATCAAGATCCACAATGCTGAGAAGTTAGAGCCAAATGCCACTAACCAAGTTACCACCAAGTGTTGACGTTTTGATAGACGATCCCAACCAAAGAAGAACAAGCCGACCATAGTTGATTCTAAGAAGAATGCAACCAGTGCTTCGATAGCCAGAGGGGCGCCAAAAATATCACCTACATAGTGCGAATAGTAAGACCAGTTAGTACCGAACTGAAACTCCATGGTTAGGCCAGTTGCCACACCAAGTGCAAAGTTGATACCAAAAAGCTTACCCCAGAACTTAGTCATGTCCTTGTAGATTTGCTTTCCAGTCATTACATAAACTGACTCCATAATGGCAAGTAAAAATGCCATACCGAGAGTCAAAGGAACAAATAGGAAGTGATACATCGCTGTCATTGCAAATTGCAACCGCGATAGATCAACAACATCAATCATGGTAACTCCTTTTTATTTCACCTACCTCATTAGAGGGTAACTGGCGATTAGGATAAGTAGTGTTAGTACCCTTTTGTAAAATAACCCGCAATACCGAGTTGTTACAAAAATGTACATAAATAGTTATTTTATGTTAAATATCAGCCAATTAAAGCTGCGCTAATATTACTTGTTAAATCCTCATGTTACAAAAGGTTTCTTGTTAATTTTTCTTTGATTTGAATCAAAACTCACTTATTCAATCAATCCGGTTTAGTAGAAATAGCCTGACAAGTTGTGTCAAATCATTAATGAGGAAAAATAAACACGCTTTAATCTAGAAAATAGCATCGAAAGGAATAAAAATAGGGAAACTGTAGCGCGGGGAATAGCAGATACATACAAAATAAAAGATAATTGTTCGTTAATATCACTAACAATTATCTTTTCTACAATGCGGTGTCGCTATTTTAAATTGAATGATAAATTATTTTCGATCGATACCAAAATGGAGGTAGGCACGATCACTGGCAATGCGCCCTCTTGGCGTGCGCTGCAAATAGCCTTGTTGGATAAGATAAGGCTCGATCACATCTTCAATGGTATCTTTTTCTTCGCCAATCGCCGCCGCTAAGTTATCTAACCCCACAGGGCCACCGGCAAACTTCTCCATGATCGCCAAAAGCAGTTTTCTATCCATATAATCGAAACCTTGATTATCGACATCGAGCATATTAAGCGCTTTATCGGCGGTGTCGGCGCAAATATGACCATTACCTTTAACTTCAGCGTAATCACGTACTCGACGTAATAAACGGTTAGCAATACGCGGTGTTCCACGAGCCCGCCTTGCCACTTCTAATGCGCCATCATCGTCCATCGAAAGGCCAAGACAATCAGCGCTCCGTTTAACGATAAATTGCAGATCTTCAATTTTATAATATTCAAGACGTTGCACAATACCAAATCGGTCGCGTAATGGCGAAGTCAGTGAACCGGCGCGCGTGGTGGCACCAATTAAGGTAAATGGCGGTAAATCAATTTTGATTGAACGTGCTGCCGGACCTTCACCAATCATAATATCCAATTGGTAGTCTTCCATTGCAGGATAAAGGATCTCTTCTACCACTGGACTTAAACGATGGATCTCATCGATAAATAAGATATCGTTTTCTTCAAGATTGGTCAGCAAAGCGGCAAGATCGCCCGCTTTTTCTAACACCGGCCCCGAAGTGGTGCGAATATTCACTTCCATTTCATTGGCAACAATGTTGGCTAACGTGGTTTTACCAAGTCCTGGAGGCCCGAAAATCAATAAGTGATCAAGCGGTTCACTGCGCATCTGTGCCGCTTTTATGAAAATTTCCATTTGGTCGCGCACATGATCTTGCCCACGGTAATCTGCCAATTTTTTTGGACGTATTGCTCTGTCGATAATATCTTCATCGCGAAATATCGGATTTTCGGGAGCAATTAGGCGATCAGCTTCAATCATTTAAGACCTATATAACGTAGTTTAAGAGAGATTAAGTCGGGTATTTTATACCATTGACTTTAATGCTTCACGGATAATGTTTTCACTGCTCATGTCAGGCTTGGCAACCTGTGCGACAACTTTTGACGCCATCGGTGGTTTATAACCGAGTGAGATCAAGGCGCTGACCGCTTCTTCTTCCGCGTGTTGCGACGAAGACGTAAAACCAGAATCCATTGGCGCAGCATCAGTTGCAGGCGTAAACAAATCATGGCTGGTCCAGCCTTTCAATCTATCTTTCATTTCGACCACTAAGCGTTCAGCGGTTTTCTTACCTACTCCGGGTAATTTGACTAACGTGGTGACATCTTCATGTTCAACACAAGTGACAAATTGAGACGCGGTCATACCCGATAAAATAGCCAAACCGAGTTTTGGACCGACACCATTGGCTTTAATTACTTCGCGAAACAGCGCGCGTTCTTTCACGGTATTAAAACCATATAAAAGTTGTGCATCTTCGCGCACCACAAAATGGGTATAGATAATGGCTTCTTCATTAACATTGGGCAGCTCATAAAAGCAGCTCATTGGCATTTTGACTTCATAGCCGGTGCCTGCAATTTCAATTAATACTTCCGGTGGTTGTTTTTCTATAATATTGCCACGTAAACGACCAATCACACCACTTTCCTTCTTAAACTTGATTATATCGCCAATCATAATAAGTTACTGGATAAACATCCAGTACATATTAAATTAAACTGCACATTTATCGATACCTGCCACGCCGAGCACCGCTGGCTTTACCGGCTAACGCTATTAAGGTCTTATTGGTATTAGCATGACAAATTGCTACGCCTAATGCATCGGCGGCATCTGCTTGTGGTTTGGCCGACAATTTCAACATACTTTGCACCATATGTTGAACTTGTTCTTTGGTAGCTGCGCCGGTTCCCACTACCGATTGCTTGATTAATCGTGCCGCATATTCATACACTGGCAAATCGACATTTACGGCAGCCACAATCGCGCTGCCACGAGCTTGACCAAGCTTTAACGCCGAATCAGGGTTTTTGGCCATAAACACTTGCTCGATAGCAAATACATCTGGCTGAAACTGGGTAATAATTTCTGAAACGCCCGCATAGATTTGCTTTAAGCGCCCCGGTAATTCTTTTTCAGACATACGAATGCAGCCACTGCCTAAATACTGCAAATGTCGGCCTTCTTGTCGGATCACGCCATAGCCTGTAATGCGAGAGCCAGGATCGATACCGAGGATAATGGTCATGGTTTTCCTTGTGGCAACAAAGCCATTATAAACAAAAACACCTACACACTAATCAATAGAATGTAGGTGTTAATTAGTAAACCCTTGCGCTCACTTGAGCATAATAAAGGTTATGTTATTTTTCTTCGGTGTTGTCTTTTGCAATCGCAACCGCAATCGACAACTCTTCTAATGCTGCTGGGTTTGCCAGACTTGGCGCATTAGTTAACGGACATGCTGCAGCCGTAGTTTTAGGGAAGGCAATAACGTCACGAATATTATCAGTACCACAAAGTAGCATCACTAAGCGATCCAAACCAAACGCAAGACCAGCATGAGGAGGCGTGCCGTATTTTAGTGCATCTAATAGGAAACCAAACTTCAAGCGTTGCTCTGTTTCTTCAATACCGAGCAAACCAAATACTGCCGATTGCATTTCAGTGTTGTGAATACGAACAGAACCACCACCCACTTCATAACCATTGATCACCATATCGTAAGCATTTGAAATCGCGCTAGCAGGATTAGCAAGCAATTCTTCAGCTGTTAGGTTTAATGGCGATGTGAATGGGTGGTGCATCGCATGCAAATTACCCTCATCATCTTGTTCAAACATTGGGAAATCAATCACCCAAAGTGGTTTCCAAGCAGCATTATCGGTTAATTCTAGATCGTTACCTAATTTAACACGCAGCGCACCCATGGCTTCAGATACAATATTGGCTTTATCTGCGCCAAACAAAATGATATCGCCAGATTGTGCGCCGGTACGCTCTAAAATACCTTTAATCACTTCTTCATTCAGGAATTTAGCCACTGGTGATTGAATACCTTCCAAGCCGGCATCCAGATCGTTGACTTTCATCCAAGCCAAACCTTTGGCGCCGTAAATACCCACAAAGCTGCCGTACTCGTCAATTTGCTTACGAGAAAGCGACGCGCCACCTGGTACTCGAATAACCGCAACACGGCCTTTTTCATCGTTTGCAGGGCCGGCGAACACTTTAAATTCAACATCTTTTACTAGGTCGGCAACATCGACAAGTTCAAGTGGGTTACGTAAATCAGGCTTATCTGAACCAAAACGACGGATCGCTTCAGAGAATGGCATGATTGGGAAATCACCAAGGTCAACATTCAGCAGCTCTTGCCACATGTCACGCACCATAGTTTCAGTTACGCCGCGCACTTGCTCAGCCGACATAAATGAGGTTTCAATATCGATTTGAGTAAATTCTGGTTGGCGATCGGCGCGAAGATCTTCATCGCGGAAACATTTTACAATTTGGTAATAACGGTCAAAACCCGACATCATCAGCAATTGTTTAAATAGCTGAGGTGATTGTGGCAATGCGTAAAAGCTGCCTTTATGCACACGACTTGGTACTAAGTAATCACGCGCACCTTCTGGCGTGGCTTTGGTTAATACTGGCGTTTCGATATCAAGGAAGCCGCTATCATCTAAAAAGCGACGTACAAAGCTAGAAGCTTTGGCGCGCAACTTAATACGGTCGCTCATTTCAGGGCGACGTAAATCGATGTAACGATATTTTAAACGTTGCTCTTCTGAGTTAGTTTGGTTGAAATCCAATGGCAGCGCTTCAGAGCGGTTGATGATTTCAAGACCTGTGGCATACACTTCAACTTCGCCAGTCGCCATATCTTTATTGATTTGCGTATCAGGACGAGCGCGAACTTCACCGGTTAATTTAATGCAAAATTCATTACGCAATTGGTTCGCTTGAGCGAAAATTTCGGTCATATCTGGATCGATGACAACTTGAACAATACCCTCACGATCACGCATATCGATAAAGATAAGACCGCCTAGATCACGGCGGCGATTAACCCATCCGCAAAGTTCTACAGTTTGTCCCGCAAGGGCTTTGTTCAGGTGACCACAATACTGGGTGCGCATAATGAATTTCCCAATCTCTCTAATTTAGTGTTCGAATGACGACAAACTCTCTGTAATACAGAAAATGCCGTCCGGATTTATATCTGACTATTTATACTTGGAAAGACAACAAAAATCGACCACTACCGAAATAATTTGTTTGATTTCCATCGTTTTCATTTAACAAGCGAGAATAACTGGTCAATTGTTATTCAGATCATCGTTCAGCATAAGAGAAAGCGGTTAATGCGCACAAACGACAATCGAGTTCCTCACGCAAAATTGGAAACACTATTTGTTCAAACAAACAACAATTGGCGTCCATCTTTTATCCATTTGTGTCAACTCGGTAAAATAATGACAAATATCCCCTTTCAGCCATAGCAGAAGCACGCAAGTTGCCTTAAAATAACCATTCAATATTTAAGCATTTGTTTGCCAAACTTAGCTAGTAAGCGAGAACGTATGACTCAACGTGATAGGATTTTTTCAGCCCCAATTGAGAAAATGGGTGACTTTACTTTTGATGAGAAAGTAGCCGAAGTCTTTCCTGATATGATCCAACGTTCGGTACCAGGCTACAGCAATATTA
The DNA here is from genome assembly GCF_014694465.1 of Vibrio sp. S11_S32. NCBI lineage: Bacteria > Pseudomonadati > Pseudomonadota > Gammaproteobacteria > Vibrionales > Vibrionaceae > Vibrio > Vibrio sp. S11_S32. The sequence goes on from NZ_JAAUWS010000003.1 coordinate 21,404, forward strand.
TTTCTGCCATTGGTATGCTGGCGGAACGCTTCGCCAAACCTAGCTCGAATGTTTATGATTTAGGTTGTTCACTTGGTGCGGCTACGTTGTCTATGCGTCGTCATATTAATCAAGAAAACTGTCAAATCATTGCGGTGGATAACTCTCCTGCCATGGTCGAGCGCTGTAAATTGCATATCAATGCCTATCGCTCCGACACCCCTGTTACTGTGGTTGAAGCCGATATCCGTAACATGGTTATCGAAAATGCATCTGTGGTGGTTTTAAACTTCACTCTGCAATTTTTGACCCCCGATGATCGCCTCACTTTGCTAGAAAGAATTTATGACGGTCTACGTCCAGGCGGCATTTTGATCTTGTCGGAAAAATATATTTTCAAAAACAACGAAGCGAATGAGTTATTGATCGACTTACACCATGATTTTAAACGCGCCAACGGTTATAGCGAACTTGAAGTCAGTCAAAAACGTAGTGCGATTGAAAACGTGATGAAACCAGACAGTATCGACACTCATAAAGCCCGCTTTAAAAGCATCGGTTTTAGCAGTTACGAAGTATGGTTCCAGTGCTTTAATTTTGGATCGATGTTTGCCATCAAGTAATACCACTCGACTGACGCGTAAACACGCTCTATACATTCACTTAAAAAAGATAATTTTATGTTTAACTTTGCTAGTTTTTATCAACTTATTGCTCAAGACCAACGCCTTCAACCTTGGTTAAATACGCTGCCGCAGCAATTAACCGATTGGCAAAATGCCGAACATGGTGATTTTGAACGTTGGGTAAGAGCGTTAAATAAAATTTCAGACCAGCACCCAGATAACATTGAAATTAGTAAGGAAGTGCGGATCACTAACAACCAAGCATTGGCGATTGGCGAACAAAAAAAACTTGAGAGCCTATTACGCACATTTCACCCTTGGCGTAAAGGTCCATATCATGTACACGGCTTAAATATTGATACCGAATGGCGCTCCGATTGGAAGTGGGACCGTGTGTTGCCGCATATTTCTGATCTGACCAATCGCTCAGTGCTCGATGTGGGCTGTGGTAATGGTTATCACATGTGGCGTATGTTGGGCGCAGGCGCGCGAATGTGTGTCGGTATCGACCCTTCCCACCTATTTTTAATCCAGTTTGAAGCGATGCGTAAATTAATGGGCAGCGACCAACGCGCTCATCTTCTGCCTCTCGGTATCGAGCAATTACCCGAACTCAAAGCCTTTGATACCGTGTTTAGTATGGGCGTGTTGTATCATCGCCGCTCACCACTTGATCATTTATACCAACTTAAAAACCAGTTAGTGTCTGGTGGGGAATTGGTGCTTGAAACCTTAGTGATTGAAGGAGATGAAAACGCCGTTTTAGTGCCAGTCGATCGCTATGCTCAAATGCGTAATGTTTATTTCTTCCCATCGGCAAAAGCGTTAAAAATGTGGTTGGAAAAATGTGGTTTCATTGATGTTAAAATTGTGGATGAAAATACCACATCTGTCGGTGAACAGCGCACAACTGATTGGATGACGCACAATTCTCTACCCGATTATTTAGATCCAACCGATCCAAGTAAAACCATTGAAGGTTACCCTGCGCCGCGCCGTGCAGTTTTAATTGCCACTAATCCTTAAATTTTTGCTCGTGATCACTCAAGCTTTATCATGAGTGCTTCACCTCATGAATTAGATCGGCTAAACTTTTACTAACAATAACTTAACTTATTGCACTAATATCAAGGATGATGATTTTTAGTATGTTCAAAGTAACAGCAAGTCTCGCACTACTTTCACTACTTTCTGCTTGCACATTAGTAGATGGTGACCAATATTCACAAAAAACACTCGATGCAATGGCAAAGAGTGATCAGAAGTTGTCTCAACAACTAGAATCAGTAAATTTAAACTTGAGTAATCAAACCGATTATATCGAAAGTTTAGAGTCTTCTATCATCAACCTCACCAACGAAGTTGAAGTACTCAAGAAAAACCAACGTACTACCAGAGTCAGCTCCCCTACTCGTGCAGCAACACCAAGCAGTAACAAAGACAAACCAGAGTTGCTTGCCAGTACCGTGCCCAATTTAAAAGCCGGTATGATTGCGTTGGGCTCTTTGGAGCATCTTTATATCGATGTGATTAAATCAGAATTTACAGCGCGCATCGATACCGGTGCCACCACCTCATCCATCAACGCTGTCGATATGCAAGAGTTTGACCGTAACGGTAAGCGTTGGGTTAAGTTCCATGTGTCTGATGATAGCGATCCTAAGGCCCGTAAATGGGTTGAAGCGCCGATTATACGCCATGTCAAGATTCGTCAATCAAGTAGCGATCAAGTAGAACGTCGTCCTGTGGTTGAACTTTGGATTCAAATTGGCAAGGTACATGAAAAAGCACAATTTACCCTTGCAGACCGTTCACAAATGGATTATCCAATACTTTTAGGAAGGGAATTCATTCAAGATATTGCCGTAGTCGATGTGAGCCGTAAATTCATACAGAAAAAACATCATGCTGAAACTAAAAATTGATCTTTCGTCATTATAAAGTGACAAGACATTGATTAATTTAGGTATACTAACAACAATTAATATAAATATTACCCAACGCAATTGAAGCTATAATTTCAATACAACATGGGTATAGACTGATTTAAGGAAAAATTATGACGTCTAAAGTAGCCTTTTATTTTCTCATTGCCATTTTGGTCGCCACTGGGGTAACGCTCAGTGTGATGCGCCATCAAGACTATGGCGTACCTTGGACTCCAGGTGAAACACGACAAGTCTGGGATATCGAAGCGCGAGTGGAATTTCTTGCCTCTGATGGTCCGGTTAAAGTTTCTTTAGCCGCTCCTCATACTCAAAATGGATTTACCTTAGTGGATGAAAGCGCTTCATCTCCTGGTTATGGCCTTTCTTATATCAAAACCGATACTGGTCGCCGCGCTGAATGGTCTATTCGTCATGCAAACGGCCCACAAACGATTTATTATAAAACCCAGTTTTTAGTTGATCCACAAGCGCACGTATCAACAATACCGCCAGTGGCTAAGGATTTTGTTGAGCCAACACTCACAGGCCCTCAGCAAGCTGCAGCAACTTCAATTTTAAACCAAGCATCACAACGCTCATCGGATAATACCACTCTCACCCGTGAGATTATTAAACAGTTCAATGACCCTGATAATCAGAATGCTTCTTTATTGCTTGATGATATGAATAAAGTCGATGCCATTTCTAAATTATTAGCCACCTCAAAAATCTACAACAAAACCGTGGGTGTGGTAGAAATGGAAGATGGTCGTCGTCGCCAGTCTATTATTCCTATGATAGAAGTTTGGGATGGCAATGCATGGCAGCTCTTTAACTCCGACACCAATGAGCAAGGCGTGAGTGACAACATGCTTATTTGGGATGAGTCGAATGTATCATTGCTGGATGTTATTGGCGGTAAACACAGTAAAGTTTACTTCTCCATGCTCTCGCATGACGTTTCACCAACCAATGCAACCAAACAAAAAATTGTTGCGGATAACTTATTAAACTTCTCGATTCACAGCTTACCGCTAGAAGAGCAGTCTATGTTTAAGACCATAATGCTTATCCCTATCGGGGCATTTATTGTTGTGTTCTTACGCGTGTTAATCGGTCTAAAAACCTCTGGTACTTTCATGCCAGTATTGATCGCAGTAGCGTTTGTTCAGACTCAACTGTTACCCGGCATTGTCGGTTTCCTATTAATTGTCGGTACTGGTTTAATCATCAGGGGATATTTATCCAAACTTAACCTACTTCTGGTGTCGCGAATATCCGCGGTGATCATCACGGTAATATTGATCATCTCGGTCTTTACTATCGTGGCGTTTAATATCGGTTTAACTCAAGGTCTGACTATTACATTCTTCCCAATGATCATCTTGTCTTGGACCATTGAACGTATGTCTATTCTATGGGAAGAAGAAGGTGCGAAAGAAGTGGTTATGCAAGGTGGTGGTTCGTTACTTACCGCTGTGATTATTTATCTTGCGATGACTAACCCATATGTCCAGCATTACACCTTTAACTTTATCGGTACGCAGTTCATTATCTTAGCTTGTATTTTATCTCTCGGTAACTACACCGGCTATCGCTTACTTGAGCTGAGAAGATTCAAACCACTTGCGGAGGACTAAATTATGTTTTCTATGTTTACCTCACCGCAAAAGCTAAACGCGAAAGGCGTGATGGGTATGAACAAACGTAACGGCGCCTATATCGGGCGCTACAACGACCGTTCAAAATACCCGTTAGTAGATGATAAATTAAAAACCAAAATCATTGCCCAAGAACACGGCGCAACCGTACCTAAACTGATTGGTGTGATTACCCAACAGGCGCAAGTGAGAACGATTCATGCCATGGTCGATAAATGGCCTGGCTTTGTAATAAAGCCTGCTCGAGGTTCGGGCGGCAAAGGTATTTTGGTTATTATCTCGCATAAAGATGGTGTTTATATCAAACCCTCTGGACAAGCGATCAACAAAGAAGATGTCGAACGTCATATCAGTAATGCATTGGCGGGTTTATTTTCTTTAGGCGGTAAAAACGATGTTGCCGTGGTTGAGAACTTGATCAAGTTTGATGATACTGCCTTTGAAGGTTATAGCTATGAAGGCGTGCCAGATATTCGCGTGATTGTGTTTCAAGGCTACCCAGTAATGGCGATGATGCGTTGCTCTACAGCTGCTTCTGATGGTAAAGCCAATTTACACCAAGGCGCAGTAGGTGTCGGTTTAGATATTGCCACCGGACGCGCCGTACGTGCGGTTCAATATGATCGCCCTATCGCTAATCACCCTGATACCGATAAACCATTGAATGGCTTGATCGTGCCGAACTGGGAAAAGTTATTAACTTTAGCCTCCAGTGCGTGGGAGATGACTAGCTTGGGATACATGGGCACCGATATGGTACTCGATAAAGAAGAAGGCCCAATGGTGCTTGAATTGAATGCCCGTCCGGGTTTAGCCATTCAAATTGCCAATGGCGCAGGTCTACTGCCTCGTTTACATCATATCGAAAGTTTGGGTACACCCGATCTAGCCAACTACCCGAAACCGGCAGAGCGCGTCGCTTATGCTGCCGAGCAGTTCGCAGCCAAACCGCAGTTCTAAGCTTTATACTCGTTAAATGTAAAAGCCGCCGATATTTTTATATCGGCGGCTTTTTTGTCTTTGCTTACAAATAATACAAATTGTCTTATACCAATTCCATAAATTTAATGATCGTTCAAAATTGAGTACAGAGAAAAGTGTCAAAGGCCATGAATGGCCTTTTCTCAAGCGACCAAGGACGGATCAGCGTCTTTTCGGCATATTCAGATTGATCAAATATTAAATGAAATTGGTATTACTTACCTAGCGCTTCTTTGTAATGCATGCGGCATACTGAATCGTAGCGATCGTTACCCCCGATGGCGACTTGATCCCCTTCTGCTATCACGACCCCATTTTCATCCATGCGCACCACCATATTGGCTTTACGTCCACAATGACAAATGGTTTTCAATTCGATTAATTTATCCGCCCAAGCGAGTAAATACTGACTGCCTTCAAATAACTCACCTAAGAAATCACTGCGCAGTCCATAGCATAATACCGGAATATGCAATTTATCGACCACTTCAGATAATTGATACACTTGTTGCTTGGATAAAAACTGACATTCATCGATCATAATACAATGAATTTTCTCAGCCTGGTTCAATGTTTTAACCGCGCTAAACATATCGGTGTTAGCGTTATACAAATGCGCATCCGATTGCAAACCAATACGCGAACTCACTTTACCCACGCCATCGCGATCATCAATTTCAGCAGTAAAAATCACTGAATTCATGCCACGTTCGCGATAGTTAAATGAAGATTGTAATAAAGTTGTCGATTTGCCCGCATTCATTGCCGAGTAATAGAAATACATCTGAGCCACAAGAAATACCTATTCGAAGTCTGTAGTTATAAAAAATATAGTTATAAAAAAGGCTGGTTTTTCACCAGCCTTCCCTTTTTAAAATGTATCGGTATCCGTTTATTTACGACGCCAAGTAGTGCCTTGTGCGCCATCTTCAAGCTCAATACCAAGCTCATTTAACTTATCACGTGCCACATCGGCATTAGCCCAATCTTTGTTGGCACGAGAATCGTTACGTAATTTGATCAGGGCTTCAATTTCAGCCACTTCATCTTCATTACCGGCATCGCCTTTTAAGAAGCTGTCTGGGTCTTGATGCAAAATACCAATCACATCCGCCAGTTCACGCATTAATGCACCCAATGCTGACGCTTTGTCGATATCGACTGTTTTCAAGCGGTTAACTTCACGCGCCATATCAAATAAAACTGAATAAGCTTCAGGGGTATTAAAGTCATCATTCATTGCGCTGCTAAAACGGGCAACAAATTCTTCACCACCAGCAGGCGCAGCATTAAGATCTAAACCGCGCAATGCCGTGTATAGACGCTCAAGAGAAGCGCGTGCTTGATTCAGATTTTCTTCGCTGTAGTTTAACTGGCTGCGGTAATGTCCCGACATTAAGAAGTAACGCACAGTTTCGGCATCATAATGCTGTAATACATCACGAATGGTAAAGAAGTTACCCAGTGATTTAGACATTTTCTCACGGTCAACCATCACCATACCGCTGTGCATCCAAGTATTCACATAAGGGGTATCGTGGGCGCAGCAAGATTGAGCGATTTCATTTTCATGATGTGGGAATTGCAGATCTGAACCACCACCATGAATATCAAAATGTTGTCCTAAAATAGACGAGTTCATGGCCGAACATTCAATATGCCAACCAGGGCGACCCGGTCCCCAAGGTGATTCCCATGTTGGTTCACCAGGTTTCGACATTTTCCACACCACGAAATCCATCGGACTGCGTTTTGCGCTGTCAATATCAACACGAGCACCGGCTTGCAGTTGATCGAGATCTTGACCAGATAGCTTGCCGTATTGTTCAAATTTTTTCACTTCAAACATCACATCACCATTGCTGGCAACATAAGCAAAACCACGTTCAATCAGACATTCAACCAATTCAATAATTTCAGAGATAAAGCGTGTTGCTCGAGGTTCAACATCTGGGCGTTTAATATTAAGCGCATCGAAATCGGCGTACATTTCTTCGATTAAACGCTCTGTCAATGAATCGCAGGTTTCGTTATTTTCTGCTGCACGCTTAATGATTTTATCGTCAATGTCGGTAATGTTACGTACGAAGGTTAAGTCGTAACCTAAAAAGCGTAAATAACGTGAAATAACATCAAAAGAGACAAAAGTACGACCATGACCAATATGACAGAGATCGTAGATGGTTACCCCACAAACGTACATGCCAATCTTGCCAGCATGAATGGGTTTGAATTCCTCTTTCTGTCGGGTCAATGTGTTATATATTCTTAACATGATCTCTATCTATTGATTGGGTAAAAATTCAAGTTTTTCATTATACTCAAAGCGGCGATTAAGTCGATAACCTCAAGCCTTTTCTGGTGCTTGATCGGCTCTTTTTTAAGCAGCATAGCAACAAATGTTATTCCTAAGTGGCTTACGGTTGCTTTCACCCCGAGTTACTATAAAATTACCCTTACTCACTTCTCCTATACTTATGTAACAAAGTATAGATTTAATCAAGAACGAAAGGACTACACCATGATCATCCTGCACACCAACTTCGGCGATATTAAAATTCAGTTAAACGAAGAAAAAGCACCACTAACCAGTGCTAACTTCCTACAATATTGTCAAGATGGCTTCTACGACAACACGCTTTTCCACCGTGTTATCGACGGATTTATGGTTCAAGGCGGCGGCATGACTTCTGGCCTAAAAGAAAAAACCACTCGCGCAACAATCAAAAATGAAGCTAACAATGGCCTAAGCAACAAAACCGGTACACTTGCTATGGCACGTACAAACGAACCACATTCTGCTAGCTCTCAGTTCTTCATCAACGTCAATGACAACACTTTCCTTGATTTCCAATCTGAATCAATGAACGGTTGGGGTTACTGCGTATTTGCTGAAGTAGTTGAAGGCATGGACATCGTTGAAAAAATTAAAAATGTAAACACTGGCTCTTACGGTATGCACCAAGATGTACCACTAGAAGACGTACTGATCACGAGTACCACTATCGAAGCTTAATAGTTTCATTGCCGTAAAAAGGAGAGGCTATGTTCTCTCCTTTTTATTCAATTTCCTCTTTCTAAAATTCCCAAATACATAGGCCTCAATGAGCACGCTTTTTATTGCAGATTTGCACCTCTCTCCATTACGTCCTGATATTACGGATTGTTTTCTGCATTTTATGCAAACCGAAGCACCACAAGCGCAAGCCTTATATGTATTAGGCGATTTATTTGAATTTTGGATCGGTGATGATGATGACAACCCGTTCAACCACACGATTAAACAAGCATTTTCGAGCTTAACCAAACAAGGGGTTAAGTGTTACTTTATTCAAGGAAATCGCGATTTTTTACTGGGTAAACGATTTTGTCAGCAAACTGGCGTAACCTTGCTTGACGATGTGTGTTTAATTGATTTATACGGCATTCCAACGGTCATTTTGCATGGTGATACCTTGTGCACTATGGATGAAAACTACCAAAAATTCCGCGCTCGCGTGCATCAACCTTGGCTACAGTTCTTATTCAATCATATCCCATTATTCATTCGCCAAAAAATTGTGTCTCACGTACAAAATAAAGCCAAACAAGTTAAGCAAACCAAACAAATGAATATAATGGATGTCACGCCCAGTGAAGTGATTGCGGTATTAGAATCCTACCAAGTAACGCAGATGATCCACGGCCATACACACCGTCCATTGGTGCATCAACTTCAGACCAAACAAGGCAACGCCACCCGGATTGTATTAGGCGATTGGTATGAGCAAGGGTCAGTTTTAGTTTGCACTCCTGAATCAACATCGCTACAAACTCGCCGTTTTATCTCCCAAAGCGACCGATAATCCAGCATCTAAATGACTAACACAAAGGCAGTTCACAAAATACTGTTGTTAAAATAGTAAATGCAATCGTTTTCATATATGGTCCAAACGTATTTCGTTATTGTCGTGTGTTGAACTCATACACGAACCGGTTATATCCACTACACTGTTGATATTACCAAGCGATATTTACAAAAATAAAAGAGATGACCAGATGTACTCTTACATTGCACGCCAGCCTATTGTTGATCTAGACAGTTCCATCGTAGCTTACGAGTTATTATTTCGTGAGAGCTTAGTTAATACCTTTCCGCAGATGGATCCCGACAAAGCCACCAGCCGGTTATTGATCGAGCATTTCTTTTTGACCAATGTGAAAGATATTGATCGCCAGATATTCTTGGTCAATTTCCCATATCAAAGCTTAATTGAACAAATGCCTACTCTATTTCCATCTGAGTTATTGATGATCGAAGTATTGGAAGACTGTCCGCCCAATGACGAACTCTTTGACGCGATACAATCCTTGCACAGCAAAGGCTATCGCATCGCATTAGATGATTTTGTGCCTTCGGATAAATGGCAACGTTTCTTACCTTTTATTACCTTAATTAAATTTGATATTCGCCAGATCAGCATTGCTGAGGCGCAAGTTTTTATGCATCAAAACAAGGCATTTAAGCTAAAATATCTGGCAGAAAAAATTGAAGATGATAGCGAATTTCAAGCTTGTATTCAGGCAGGATTCCACTACTTTCAAGGCTATCACTTTCATCGACCTGAAATCATCCGAAAACGCCGGATTGAATCGGCCTCTTTTATGATTGAAGAGCTCAAACAAGCTGTGCAACAAGATATTATTGACTGTGATTATGTCGCCCATTTAATTGAAAATGACATCACTATGACCTATAAGTTGATGCATTTTATGACTGGGCACCACCCAAGTACGTTTGTCTCAGTGCAACAATCATTACAGTTACTTGGCAATAAAAATATCAAATTATTTATCTCGCTATCAATAATTGCTGAGCATGATTCGGTACCGTCACCTTATTATCAATCGTCGATGCAACGCGCTCAATGCTGTTTTCAATTAGCAAAACTCAGCCCACTCGAAATAGATGCTGATCAGGCTTACTTTATTGGTATGTTTTCACAACTGGATAAATTGTTTGAACAACCTTTGGCCGATTTAATCCAATCGCTACCACTGACCTCAGCGGCCAAACTTGCCTTAACTCAACAACAGGGAATACTGGGCGATATATTAAAACTTGCGCTTGCCTTAGAAAACAATCAAGCCGACAATATCGTCAATTTAAGCGCTACATTATCACTTGAAACCCATCAGGCTTTGCAGGTTTTTTCTCAAGCTAATGATTGGTCCACCCCAGAATTTCGTTATCTTGATATCGACACTTCGGTATCGGGTTTAAAACAATAAGAGATCGATTATGCTTTGCCCTTGTTGCAGTAACATCCCCTATTCACAATGCTGTCAGCCTATTCATAATGATGTGACATTAGCCAAGCAGCCCGAGCAATTAATGCGTGCTCGCTATAGTGCTCATGTCCTGAAATTAGTCGATTTTGTGGTGGATACCTATCATTCATCCTGCCAAGCTCCTGCGCAGCGTGCCGCGATTGCAGAATCAATTGAAAGCCAGTGGTGCCGTTTAGAAGTCGTCGCCGCGAGTTCGGTCAATAACGACCAAGGTTATGTCGAATTTAAAGCTTACTTTATGGAAGGAGAGAACGAATTTTGTTTGCACGAACGTTCACGATTTATTAAAGAAAATGGACTTTGGACTTACATTGATGGTTTTATGCCACAATCACCCCAGTTAACTCAAAGCGATGATCCTCGATTAAATCAAAGCATTCAAAGCTTAAAAGTGGGTCGTAATGATCCGTGTATTTGTGGCAGTGGTAAGAAATTTAAGAAGTGTTGCGGTTAATACCATTTGTGCTTCACTTTAATCTAAAAATGCCCAGACTCTTTACCTATCAGTTAAAGAGATCTGGGCATTTTTTATATCATATTCATAGCAATAAATTTGTCGTCTATTCGTTATTGCTTACTCGGCTTTTTAAATAAAAATAACAACGGCAACATGAACAAACAGACAAACATCATCAAACGATAATCTTGTAAATAACCTAAAATAGCCGCTTGTCGGTTCACTTCTGCATCGATCGATAACAAGCCTGCTTGAGTCGAAATATTGTATAATCCATGCTCCGATGCCATTTTAAGCGGCAAACTGAATGGGGTAATAAATTGCGAAAATGACTCATGATTGATCTGCACTCGATGCGCCAGATAAGTGGTTACCACCGAGATCCCAATACTACTACCAATATTTCGGATCAGGCTATAAAACGCAGTGCCTTCGGTCCTATAGTGTGTGGGTAGCGTAGAGAATGTCATGGTGGATAATGGCACAAACACCAAACCTAAACCGAGTCCTTGTACTACACCGGTTCGAATAATATCCCACGAACTGACTTCAGCCGTAAATAACGTCATCTCCCATAATGAGAAAATCATTAAGCACACACCAATAAACATCAGATAACGTAGGTCGACCTTACGAGCCACTCGTCCTACTATCATCATGCTGGTCATGGTACCAAAACCGCGAGGCGTTAAAAGGAAACCAACATCCAACACAGGATAACCCATCAAACTTTGCATAAAGGGCGGTAATAATGCCATGGTAGCAAGCAGCACTACCCCCATCATAAAACCAATTGTTACCCCAACCACAAAGTTGCGGTCTTTAAACATAGTCGGCTCTAAAAATGGCTTTTTGGCAGTAAACATGTGGACCAAAAACATATACAGCGTGAGCGCGGCTAATGCACATTCAATCACGATTTCCATACTTGAGAACCAGTTTTGCGACTCGCCTCGATCCAGAAATAGTTGCAAAGAACCAATCGCCACCGCAATTAGCGCAAAGCCGAACATATCGAATTTTCGTTTCGTATCCAACGAGGTTTCTTTGACATAAGCGGCAATACCAAACCAAGCCAAAGCGCCAAATGGGATATTAATATAAAACACCCAACGCCAGTTATAATACTCGGTTAACCAACCACCAAGTGAAGGCCCCAAAATCGGCCCCACCATCACGCCCATGCCCCACAATGCCATTGCAGATCCATGTTGCTCTTTCGGATAAGTATCTAACATCACCGCTTGAGATAACGGTACTAAACTGGCACCAAATATCCCTTGCAGTAAACGAAACATAATTATTTGATCAAGCGATTGTGCCGCGCCACATAGGGCCGAAGCTAAGGTGAAACCAATCACAGAAAAAATAAACAGGCGCTTACGGCCAATTTTAGCGGCAACAAACCCCGTCATCGGCATCGCAATTGCCGACGCAACAATATACGAGGTTAATACCCAAGATATTTGATCTTGAGTCGCGCCCATCGCGCCTTGCATGTGTGGCAGAGCAACGTTGGCAATAGTGGTATCTAATGCTTGCATTATGGTGGCAAGCATCACCGAGAAAGTGATCAGCAGTCGTTTCGACTTCAAATCTTTTTCTTCTTGGCTGACAATAATTTGGCTCATTTAAACCTCGGACTGATTCAATAATTACAGGTCTAAATGGCGTTCATTTTGGGTATCAACCGTCACTGTGGCACTCATACCCGCACGCAGTTGTGGTGCATCTTTTTGTGGCGTAATTTGAATACGGATAGGTAAACGTTGGGTCACTTTCACCCAGTTACCGGTTGCGTTTTGCGCAGGGATCACAGAGTACTCGGCGCCGGTGGCGGGACTAATACTTTTGACATGACCTGTCCATTGATTATCAGGCGCGTAATCGACATCAATAGCCACTTTTTGACCTACTTTTACATTGGTCATTTCTTTTTCCGTAAAGTTCGCTTCAATCCAAAGGTGAGTATTAGCAACCAGTAACATGGTGGTGTTATTTGGTGAAATATACTGACCTTTTTTCATCACCTTAGAAACTACACCGTCTGCTGGGGCGCGTAATTCAACGTGTTGCAAGTTATATTTGGCTTGGGCTAATTGCGCCTGTGCCAATTTGTATTTAGGGTGTAGTTCAACAGGACGTTCGATATTGCCCCCTAAACTTTCCGCAATTTGTTTTAACTGGGTTTTAAACATATTGGTTTGAAGTTGAAATAATAACGATTTATTTTCCGCTGCTTCATATTCTGCTTGCGATGAATACTTTTTCTGCCATAAATCGTATTGACGCTTTTCTTCACGTTTCGCGAAGTTATATTGGTTTTCTGATACGGCTAAGTTAGCCAGTTTACTCTTGTATTCAGCCTTAGTGGTCAGCAGCCCAGTGCGTACATCATCAAGGTGAGAACGCGCTTGTTGAACCGCAATTTTATACGGCTTTGCATCTATGGTGAGCAATAGTTGACCGGATTTAACCTGTTGATTTTCTTTTACCAATACTTTAGTGACACGTCCTGGTACTTCAACATTAATCAATGTTTTATCCGCTTTAACATAGGCATTGTCGGTTTCAACATAACGACCACCAGTCAAATAGATAAAACCACTGCCCGCAATAATAAGAAGAGACACGACAAAAAGGAGGACAACACGTTTCGCTTTCTTCTTAGGGCTTTTCACTGCTGGCGATAGAGATTCAACCGTCTTTGTTTCAGGTGAGTCATTATTGGTAGATGGCTTAGTCATATATAAATATTTCCAAAGTTAATAAGACGGTAAGTTTTTATGGATACGTTCTAATGTTTGTACAAAGGCTTCAATCTCTGTTTCAGATAACCCTTCTAAAGCATTGGCCCATACTCGGCTTCCAGCCATTTGAATATGATCGAGTTCTGGTTGTGCAGCTGGCAATAAATAAATCAAATAGGCGCGGCGATCACTAGGATTTGGGCGTCGTTCAATCAACCCCGTTTCTACTAATTGATCGATAATTCGCCCTAATGTCATAGGTTTAATTTCGAGCAATTCAGCCAACTCGACCTGTTTGATCCCTTCATGGCGAGAAATCAAACTTAATGCTCTGGCTTGCGCTAAAGTCATTTCGCCCATCGCGGGATCGCTTTGAAATTCATGTCGAATCAAACGCGAAACGTCTGATAATAAATACCCAATCGGTGCCCTAGCCATAAAAACCTTTGTATCAATTAGTTATGATTGAATGAACATTTCACACTCATGATGACGTGCGGTAAGTCACACATATAGTAAGCATTGCTTATTAAATTTACAAGCATTTACTGCACAAGTGGGTAATAAAAATAATAACAGACAAAAAAATCGCTTAATGTCAGTAGACATTAAGCGATTTTCTGATTGCTGATTTTTTATGCGGCGTTATTGATGACGTTCTTTCAGCTTATTAATCACATCGTTAAACGACAAGTCTTGGTCTTGCAGCAAAACAAATAAGTGATACATCAAATCAGCAGACTCACACACTAATTCCGCCTTGTCACCCGACGTTGCCGCAAGCGCGACTTCAACGCCCTCTTCGCCCACTTTCTGCGAAATACGCTTGGTGCCACGGGCATATAAACTGGCAGTATAAGAGGACTCGGGATCGGCACTCTTGCGGGCAGCCAATAACTGCTCAAGTTGATGAAGCCACACCAATTGACTTTCGCTGTGTTTACTCGGGTCAATTTGTTGGCCTGCATCAAAACATGTGGTGGTGCCAGTATGGCACGTTGGCCCAATCGGATTAACTTGGATTAATAAGGTGTCTTGATCGCAATCAAGCGCCACATTAACGACATTAAGCGAGTTACCCGACTCTTCACCTTTAGTCCACAAGCGTTGCTTGGTTCTTGAAAAGAAGGTGACTAAGCCGGTTTGCGCGGTTTTTTGCAGCGCGTCTGGGTTCATATAGCCGAGCATTAACACTTGGCTTGATTGAAAATCTTGCACTACAACTGGCAGTAATCCGTCGACTTTTTCCCAGTTAATTCGCGCCGTTAAAGTTGCACAATCCGATGCTTGAAATGCGCTAAGTTGATTTTGATTTGCTACTTCACTCATAAACGTATCTCCACGCCTTCATTTTTCAAATACTGTTTTAATTCACCAATGTTGATCACTTGCTTATGAAAAACTGAAGCGGCTAACGCTCCGTCAACATTGGCCTTTTGATAGGCTTGTTTAAAATGCACCATTTCACCCGCGCCACCTGATGCAATCAACGGAACATGGCACACTTCCCGTACCATATTTAATTGCTCTAAATCGTAGCCATTACGCACGCCATCTTGGTTCATCATATTTAACACGATTTCACCAGCGCCGCGTTTTTGCACTTCAATCACCCAATCTCGGGTTTCCCATTTTGTTGCCTTAGTGCGTTCTTCATCACCGGTAAATTGGTAAACCTGATATTTTCCGGTTTCACTATCAAAGTAAGAATCGATACCAATCACAATACACTGCACGCCAAATTTATCCGCCAGTTCGGTAATAAGTTCAGGGTTTGCTAATGCCGGCG
Organism: Vibrio sp. S11_S32; assembly: GCF_014694465.1. Classification (NCBI taxonomy): domain Bacteria; kingdom Pseudomonadati; phylum Pseudomonadota; class Gammaproteobacteria; order Vibrionales; family Vibrionaceae; genus Vibrio; species Vibrio sp. S11_S32. Next base: position 36,906 of record NZ_JAAUWS010000003.1, read on the forward strand.
AGTTGATCGACACTTTATCCGCGCCAAACTCTAAAATTCGCGCTGCATCTTCGGCAGACTTAATGCCACCAGCAACACAAAAAGGAATATCAATCACTTCAGCGACTCGCGCCACCCAGCTTTTATCTACCACTCGGCCGTCACTGGATGCGGTAATATCATAAAATACTAACTCATCAGCGCCTTCATCCGCGTAACGTTGCGCCAGAGGGACGATGTCACCAATAATTTCGTGGTTACGAAATTGCACCCCTTTAACTACTTGGCCATCTTTTACATCCAAACAAGGAATTATTCGCTTTGCCAACATGAGAATGCCTCCTCGGCGCTAAACTTACCATCCAGTAATGCGCGGCCAACAATCACGCCCGCAACCCCTGAGCCTTTTAACGCCGCAATGTCCTCTAAACTGCCAATGCCACCAGAAGATTGAAATTGCACTTGTGGGTATTGTTTACAAAGGTCGATATACAATTCAACGTTCGAACCGATCAATGTGCCATCACGCGAAATATCGGTACACAGCACATGGGTTAAACCGACCGTGAGATAATCCTCTATCAGCGCTTCAATGGTGACGCCTGAATCTTCTTGCCAACCGGAAATCGCCACATTACGTACACCCTGCGCGTCAATATTAATATCTAACGCTAACACGATTTTGTCAGCGCCGTATTTACTCATCCAACCTTTAACTAGCTCAGATTGTTTTACTGCAGTTGAGCCCACTACAACACGTTGTGCTCCAGCTTCAAGTAAATCGACCACATCTTGCTCTGTGCGTACACCACCACCAATTTGAATGTTGGCTGGGGTGCTGGCTAATAACTTTGCAATCAAATCTAACTGACGCGCATTGGTGTCTTTCGCGCCGGTTAAATCCACCAAGTGAAGCCAGTTCGCTCCCGCTTGGTGATATAAGTTAAATTGTTCAGCTGGGTCTACTTTGTATTCTGTTTTCTGTCCGTAGTCGCCTTGAAATAAGCGTACTACTTGACCATCAATTAAATCGAGTGCAGGAATGATCACGATTAAATCCTTTTTAATTTATCCATCTAATTCGAGAAAATTCTGGATCAACTTAGATCCAGCTTTCGAGGAGCGTTCTGGGTGAAATTGCACCCCATAATAGTTGCCACTTTGCAACGCCGCGGTAAACGGCTGACCATAATCACAACGGGCAATAGTATGATCACCAACTTGCATCGCATAACTATGCACAAAGTAAAAATAACTCTCTGGCGAAATACCGTTAAACAATGGGTGTCCTGCCACCGGTTGAATTGTATTCCAACCCATGTGTGGCAATGGCAGATCGCCGCTGTCCATCAAACGAACTTCACCATCACACAAGCCAAGACACGCGACGTCTTGCGAGTTAGTTTGAGCGCCTTGCTGACCTTTTTCTTCTGATAACTTACCCAAAAGCTGCATGCCTAAACAAATGCCAAGTAAGGGCTTTTCGACTTGCTTAACCAATTCGATGAGATTACGTTGCTGCAGGTTTTTCATCGCTTCCGATGCGGTGCCGACACCCGGTAAAAATAGCTTATCTGCCGCCAAAACCACCGCGGGATCTTTAGAAATCGTGACCGTATAACCTAAGCGTTCAATCGCAAATCGTACCGATGACACATTGGCGCAGCCGGTATCAATAATCACGACTTTTTGATTGTTTATATCAGAGGATATTAGCGACATTAAAGCACCCCTTTACTGCTTGGCAGTTCATTACCTTCTACTTTTATTGCCTGACGCAAAGTACGACCAAAGGCTTTAAATAAGCTCTCGATGATGTGGTGATCATTATGCCCAGTAGAAGACAAATGCAAGGTACACGCTAGCGTATCGGTGAGTGAACGGAAGAAGTGCACCACCATCTCGGTTGATAGTTCGCCGACTTGCTCGCGGCTAAATTCAGCGTCAAATTTCAAATAAGGACGGCCAGATAAATCCAAACCGCATTGAGCTAAACATTCATCCATTGGCAAACTAAAGCCAAAGCGACCAATACCGCGCTTATCACCTAATGCTTCTTTTAGTGCTTGACCCAGTGCTAAAGCAGTATCTTCTATGGTGTGGTGATCATCGATATGCAAATCCCCCTCCACCTCAACCACCATTTGAAAACCGCCATGAGTGGCAATTTGGTCGAGCATGTGATCAAAAAAGCCCATACCGGTTGAAATGCTATTACCGCCCTGCTCATCGAGATTCACCGAGATTTTAATATCGGTTTCTTTGGTGGTACGGATCACGGTGGCTTTACGAGCATTGACGGTTAGGTCTTTTAGAATATCCAACCAGTTCATGCTTTCTGGGTTGTATTGAATACCGCGAATCGCCATATTTTCAGCCAGTTGTATATCAGTGGCGCGATCGCCAATCACAGCTGAGGTTTTGAAATCCACTTTTCCCGCTTGCAGATAATCTTTTACCATCCCCAGTTTCGGCTTACGGCAAGAACAATTATCAGCCTCAAAGTGTGGGCAGATCAACACATCATCAAACTTCACCCCTTGTGATGCGAAGATTTCCATCATCATATCGTGCGGCGCATCAAAATCCGCTTGCGGGTAACTGTCGGTACCTAACCCATCTTGATTGGTCACCATCACTAAACGATAACCGGCATCTTGCAGCTTTAATAATACGGGGATCACGTTTGGTTCAAACTTAAGTTTGTCTAAACGGTCGACTTGAAAATCAACCGGAGGCTCAACAATTAAGGTGCCATCACGGTCGATAAAAAGAATTTTATTGGCTTGGCTCACATCGATTTCCTTCTCAGAGCTTACGGCAATCCTAGACTGCCGTGTATACCTGTCGTACTTTAAGCTGCAGCTTTGTTGGCTACGTGCACTCACCCCAATCACTTAGACGAGCTAAACTCATGGGATTCATTTACTTGCCGCACTGCAACATCAATTACTTTGGGTATATATTTAATGATTTTATTTAAGCGGCGATCAAAGCGTTGCGCAGAAAACTTAACGTCTTCTCACACTCATCTCGGTTGCCGATACTAATGCGGACACAATCTTTGATCGGTGAGTTACGTAAAATAATGCCGTTATCCCACGCAGCCTTAAATACTGCGTCACCATCATTGAACTTAACTAATAAATAGTTACCCCAACCTTCAAACACTTCAATACCATCGAGCATACCTAAACCGGCTTGTAAATACGCTCGGTTGGCACTTAAATCCAACACTTGATATCGCATTCGAGCAAGGCCTGCTTCTGATAACGCTTGCACCGCAATATCCGACACCGGCACTGGCACTGGATACGGCGCAATCACTTTTGATAACACCTCAATAATAGAGGGATTGGCAAGAGTAAAGCCACAACGCAGTCCAGCTAGAGCAAAAGCCTTCGACATGGTGCGCAAAATAGCCAAGTTTGGATACTGCGCCAGTAAATCAACCGTGGACGCTTCAGGGCAAAAATCAATGTAAGCTTCGTCCATCACCACAATCGCTTTATCTTGCGTCAACTCTAATAAACGAATAATGTCTTCACGCTTGATCAGATTGCCGGTTGGGTTATTAGGGCTACACACAAACACCAGTTTTACCTTAGCCAGATTTGCTTGGATAGCCTCAAGATCTAATTGCCAATCAGAGGTTAAAGGTACCACTTTACGCTCAACACCCGAAGTTTCAGCGCTAATCGCATACATTCCGTAGGTTGGTGGACAATATAAAATCGCATCTTCATTGGGCTCACAAAATGCGCGGATCAATAACTCAATGCCTTCATCAGCGCCGCGAGAAGTTAATACTTGCTCTGGCGCGACACCGGCATAAGCGGCATAGCCATCAATTAATGCTTTCGGTTGGCACTCGCTGTAACGATTAAGACGTGAGAAATTGGTTTTATATTCATTATCAAATGGCGATTCATTGGCATTGAGCCACACATCACCGCAGCCACCAATACGACGAGCAGATAAATAAGGGGTTAATGCTTGAACTTGTTTACGAGCTAACCTTTCCATGTTGACTCCTAATTAATCGCCTAACTGGCTTTGATTTGATTCTTCAGTGCGGCTTAACTGATCAATACTACTTAGCTTTTCAATACGGCCTAGCTTTTCGATACGGATCGTCACCGCGCGTTTATGCGCATCTAACCCTTCCGCCTCTGCCATCGTCACCACGGTATCGGCCAAACCTTGTAAACCTTGTTGGGTTAATTGTTGCACTGTCATACGCTTTGAAAAATCGGCTAAACCTAAACTAGAATAAGTGCGTGTGTAACCATAGGTTGGTAAGACATGATTGGTGCCTGAGGCATAATCACCCACCGACTCTGGTGACCATTGACCTAAGAAAATCGAACCCGCGTTATCCAATAATGGCAGTAATGCCCGTGGGTCTTGGGTTTGAACAATTAAGTGTTCAGGGCCATAAGTATTGGAAATCTCAACGCATTGCTCTAGCGACTCTGTAATAATAAGCACACTTGAACCCAATGCTTGTTCGGCAATATTGCTACGCGAAAGCTGTTTAAGTTGCTGCTTTATCGCATCGGCAACTTGATCGGCAATCGTAGCTGATGGGGTTAATAACACCACTTGAGAATCAGGTCCGTGTTCGGCTTGAGACAATAAATCGGCCGCTACAAAGTCGGCATCCGCGCCTTCATCGGCAATCACTAATACTTCAGAAGGGCCCGCTGGCATATCAATCGCCGCGCCAGAAAAATCATTACTGACTTGACGTTTCGCTTCGGTCACAAATGCGTTACCCGGGCCAAAGATTTTATCGACTTTTGCCACAGTTTGGGTGCCATAAGCCATGGCAGCCACCGCTTGAGCGCCACCCACGTTATACACTTCATCGATATTGCAGAGCTTGGCAACGTAGAGTATTTCATCGGCAATCGGCGGTGGCGAACATAACACTACTTTGCGACAACCGGCAATTTGTGCCGGCACACCGAGCATTAATACCGTTGAAGGTAATGGCGCGCTGCCACCTGGAATGTACAAGCCGACTTTATTTATCGAGCGAGTGACTAATTCACACACCACGCCCGGTTGGGTTTCAACACTTAATGGCTTCGCTTTTTGTGCTTGGTGAAAAGCTGAAATATTTTTATGCGCTTGTTGCAACGCTTGCTTCATTTTATCGGATAAACGATTTGATGCGGCGTCAATTTCAGCCGCTGACACACATATGGAATCTGGTGCCACGTTATCAAATTTTTGCGTTAATGCTTTCAGCGCCGCATCACCGTCTTGTTGCACTTGCTTGATGACACCCGTGACAATATCGGTAATATTCGCGCCATCACTGATCGCAGGACGCTCCAAAATACTTTGTTGTTGCTGCTCACTTAATGATTGCCAAACCACTGTTTTCATCGTGCTTACTCCATCATTTTCTCAATTGGCAATACCAAAATCGAACTTGCACCTAGCTCTTTCAAGCCTTCCATCGTTTCCCAGAATAGATTTTCAGTACTGACTAAATGGACCGCAACCCGATTTTTTTCTTGAGAAAGTGGCAACACGGTTGGATCTTCTGCGCCAGGCAGTAATTTTTTGATTTGCTCTAGTTTGTCCGATGGTGCGTGCAACATGATGTATTTTGATTCTTTGGCTTGAATAACGCCTTGCATACGAGTCAGTAATTTATCAATCAATTGAAGTTGATCTTGAGAGAATTCCCCTTTGCGTTGGATAAGCGTCGCTTTTGAGCGGAAAATCACTTCGACTTCTTTTAGCCCATTGGCTTCAAGAGTGGCGCCAGTTGAGACTAAGTCCGCAATCGCATCGGCAAGACCGGCGCGTGGCGCAACTTCAACAGAACCGGTGAGCATACAAGCGCTAAAGTTAATGCCTTGTTCATCCATGTAGCTTTTTAACAAGTGTGGATAAGAGCTCGCAATACGCTTGCCGGCGAGATCTTGCGGGCCGTTGTAAGCTTCGTCTTTATCAATTGCAATCGACAAACGACAACCACCAAAATCCAAACGGCGCAAAGTGTTAAATTCGCATGGCTCACCCAGCGCTTTACGATCAAGACGCACTTCTTCTAATTCGTTTTCGCCAATAAAACCTAAATCAACCACACCATCCATGATCAGGCCCGGAATGTCATCATCACGAACCAGCAGTAAATCAATTGGCATGTTTTCACTGTGTACCACTAGGCGCTCACCGGCAATATTGAACTTAGCGCCACATTTTTTAAGCAACAATTGACACTCTTTGCTTAAACGGCCTTTTTTTTGAATCGCAATTCTTAATCGTTTGGTTTGCATAATCTCTATCCCTGTAATTTGTTTTATTAAATGTATTAATTAAAACCGTCCAAAATGAAAAAACCCCCGGAGAGATTACTCTTCCGAGGGTTTGAATCTGTTACTGATTCAGCGCCGGAAGAGTTATCTTCCGGATGCATACACTCACCCGCAAGATAAAACAGGATGATGGTGATGATGAATGTTCATATCAAATGTACGCATAAGTTTTCACTTTTGTTAATCAGTTTGTATAAGTTCACATTATCGAAGCTCGCCAATTTTTTCAACTATTAATTTAATTATTTTTAAGATGTTAGCCGAAACTTGGATTTTTCATCAATACGGGATCTGCCAAGTGCATTGAACGGCTAAAGCGAAAAAACCGCTTAGCAGCGCAAATGGCGAGCTAAACGGTTTATTGTTAATACCTTATGTATAAGCAGGCGAGACTTAAGCTTTAGTTGGCATCTTCGACTTTGCAATAATAGAAAGCGCAAAACAAACCAGCACAAAGGTAATACTCGATGCTAATAGACCCAACCATACATTGACCGTTAAGCCTAGCACTAAGAAACCAACCGCTGAAATAAACGCCGTAGCCAGTGCATAAGGCAACTGAGTAGAGACGTGATCGATATGATTACAACGTGCGCCAGTTGATGACAAGATAGTGGTATCTGAAATTGGCGAACAGTGGTCACCAAACACAGAGCCCGCTAATACCGCACTGAGCATTGGCAACATTAGCGCTAAATCCGTTGCGCCAGCCATGTCGCCTGCAATCGGTAACATAATACCGAATGTGCCCCACGAGGTACCGGTAGAAAACGCCATCACACCAGAGAGCAAGAATAAAATAACCGGCAACCAGTGATCATCAATGCTGCCTTCCACCAAGGTAGAAAGATACGCACCCGTACCCATATCTTTAATGACCGCGCCAATGGTCCAAGCAAATGCCAAGATCAAAATCGCACCAAACATCGATTTAGCGCCAATCCATAATGTGATTACCACATCTTTAATTGGCATTTTTTGTCTTGCTACGGTAATTAAAGCAACCACGATACCAACTAAAGCGCCAAAACAAAGTGATTGTCCGACATTGGTATTTTCAAATGCTTTTAATAAACTAAAGGCTTGCCCATCGTCTTCTAATACATTGGCACCCGAGGCAATCATAAAGTATACCGTGGCCACAATCAGCGCCACGATTGGCAAGATCAGATTGGACACTCGGCCATTCTTACTCTCTTCGATCTCAGACTCTTCGGTTAAATCGACCGCGTTATCATCTTTATCATCGGTTTTACCTTGTTTAGCCGCGAGTTCATGTTGACGCATTGGGCCCACATTTAAATCAAACCATACGACTGCAAACACCATTAACAAAGCAAAGATGGCATAAAAGTTCATTGGGATCAGGCGCATATAAGCTCCTAATGCTGAATACTCAGTAATACCATGCGAGACCAGGATGCCACTGACCACAGTCATGATATACGCTCCCCAACTCGACGCTGGCATGATCACGCACATAGGCGCAGCGGTTGAATCGAGGATATAAGCCAATTTAGAGCGTGAAACGTAATAACGATCGGTCACTGGGCGCGCAATGGCTCCTACCGCCAAACTATTAAAATAATCATCAATAAAGATGAATACCCCAAGCCAAACAGCGAGTAACTTTGCTCCACGTTTGGTTTTGATGCGTTTTTGCGCCCATTCGGCAAAAGCATAAGTCCCGCCAGATAACGTTAATAACGCAGTCGTCATACCAAGCAAGATAAGGAAAACAAGAATAAAGATATTATTCCAATTTAAACTTGCACCATCGACAAACACGCCAAGTGCTTTACTGCTGACATAAGAGAAAGTATGGACCAAAGAGTAATCAGCCAGCAAAAAGCCACCGAGCAAGATACCGAGCCCTAATGACAACAATACACGGCGAGTTAAGATCGCCATCGTGAGTGCAACTAATGGGGGAAGCAAGGATTCCGGAGAGGATGTAAAATCTATTAAATTCATGATCTTAAGAACCAAAATTGGTCAGAGATCTACTGCAGAAAGGATATTATTGAGCATTACAAACAATAAAATATCTTAGCACAAGCAAAGCTATGAGTAGGTTTGCTTACAGTAGCGCTCCATAGTGGGTAAATAATATATTTAAACCGACATTACGCCAACAGCAAGCGTAGATAAAACAGACAGCAGTTGAATGCATTATGTCGGTTCTTTTAAATATAAACTATGGCAGTGGTACACCTATTCGATGCACCCCCAGTAAGTTATTTTGATAAATATCAATAAAATAAGCACTATCGTGACAATTTTATTCTTACTTCGGCAAATATCCCTTTCACTTATACTCATCGGCATCACCCTAGCATAAGTTACTGATGAAACTTGCACCTCTACATCTTTTCAATACAACCATCTAGTCAAGATACGCATTTTAGCGGATCTCAAGATGCCATAGGGAAAGATGCCGCTTATTGTAATGATACAGAGGAAAATGGCAAGATAAATGACTAATCAATCTCCACCATTCTTCATATACATACATACATACAGTAAGTGGCTTATATATATACGATAAGCCCAGTACTATTCTAAACGCTATGTATGATATCGACCAGCAATAAAACGATATACAAAATAATTTAATATATAATTGAACTTTGTCGGATTTGTCTAATCTTATAGCTGTATCTTTAAATAATTTTACACATTAGTTAAAATAAAATTTCACATATAAAATAAAGAACGTTATTATCTACACACAGATGCAACAACACTATTAATTATTCTACCTAATACCAAATAGGATCAACCATGTCAGAAATCAAAAAATCAGCACTCCTTAATATTCGCAGCTTGCGCGCTTTCACTCGTGAAGAATTCACTTTACAAGAAGTAGAAGAGCTACTAGAAAAACTTTCTACTGTATATGAAGAAAGAAAAGCAGCTGAAGAACAAGAGCTTGCTCAACAAGCTGAACGTGATGCAATTTTAGCGGATTACGCAAATAAACTCGCAAAAGATGGCATTAACTTAGAAGATCTTGTTGCAGCGATGAGCGGCGGCGAAGTAAAAACTAAGTCTCGTAAAAAACGCGAGCCACGCCCTGCAAAATATCAATACACGCTAAATGGCGAAGTAAAAACTTGGACTGGTCAAGGTCGTACACCTTCTGTTATCCAAGAAGCTCTTGATTCTGGCAAATCAATTGATACATTTTTAATCAAGTAATCATTGATTAAAACGTTAAAAGGGGCGCTAATTTAGCGCCCCTTTTTTGTGTCTAACCTTTTACCATCGTCAATTAAAAGCGATGTTCATCTTTCCCAATACGCTTCTTCTAAGCTATCTTCTTTTTCAGGTAATCCGCGAGATAAACGAGGAGAATGTTGCGCCAACACTTCATAACTGGCACGGTTAGCATATTTACAAACTTGAGCAAATGATGAATAGGTTAAGAATGGATATTCATGCTTACTGGAATTAGGGATATTTTCTTTGTGGTATTTATTGGCGGCCATATCGTGCAATATTGCCGATAACGCGGCATCGCCTGCCCCATTGGTATTTTTAATCTTCTCAGGACCCCCCATATATGGGGCAATATGAGAATAGACTTTAATCGGATTGTTACATTCAAATCGACGCGTTGGTCGACTAAATTCAAAACGGTTAAATTCACCAATCGCACCCGGTAATAGCGGTAGTGTCGTTTCCCGTTTTGCATCGTCTTCAGTATAACCTGCCATATATAAACCAACCGGCCCTGCGGTACACAAGACAAGATCAACCCACTCTAAAGCTTTGTCTGAGGCCACTAATGGATCATGTTCGCCCGTTAATGCTTCCGCTTCTTCTTCATTCATGGCCAGCACTGAAACATTCTGTTGAATGAATTCTCGCCAATACTCAGGATCATCTTGGATCACATATTTAGTACCAAGTGTTAATACCACTGGAACATGGTGTTTCTTGGCAAATTCAATTGCTTTCATTGTGGCGTCTGGCATAGGATCGCCAGGCTTACAACGCACTAAATAAGCAGTTAATACTAATGCTGACGCACCAAGGAAAATAGATTCCGGAATACTATTGGGGGAAAGTTGATTCATTTTTCCTTCACTGATAGCAAAGGTACGCTCACCATTATCACTGATCAATGCAAAACAACGGCCAATCGCGCCATCAACCCCTTGTAAATAGTTCAAATCCATACGACTTGAAGTATTACAGATATAGCGGTAACCATAGCTACCGATCTTAATATTGTTGCTCATCACGCCCAATAAGGTCGATTTATCATCGGCTAATACTGAGTAATTGTGCAGTGTATTGCCTATGGTGCCACCGGCAAATTCATCGGTGATCAAGTCCTTTTCTTTTAATTCATTATATAAAGCTTCTGCTCTATCGTCGTCCAACACTAATGAATGTCCTTTACTTAATTGATATTTTTCGATTAAGTCGTCACTGACTTTCGCTTCAATATCAACCAAGGTTTGATCAATACCAATAATGTGAGTGCGTGTCATTGTTTTGCTTTCTTGTGCTTGGCTGACTAATGGATCGCGAGCATGGACAGGAAAATAGTGTTTGGACTTACGTTGACCAGGAAATTTCATAATGAGTATATTTAGTAGGGACAGGGTTATGGATTGTAGCGTCAGAAGTGGACTTCATCAATATGGAGACAAATAGCAATCGGTTGCGACAAGCAAAAAATCATTTATTCTCCATAAATGAAAAAAGCCACTAAAGGAAGTGGCTTTATATAAAGTAGACTATACCCAAATGATTTCACAACACATTATGGGGGTATAACGATAACATTAGAAGTTAACGTTAAGGCCGAGAGCAAATTTATCTGAACCAGCATCCCCACTCGCGTTTAAGGTATCTTTATCATATGACGCGTACTCAGCAAATACATAGGCGTTTGGAATGATATTATAAGACATTCCTACATAGTAACCCTGACCGTCCTTTTTCGCTGCTGTTTTATCATCAACAGTCACTTGACCTAAACCACCATAGATACGGTAATCGGAAAAACCGGTGTACTCGGCACCAGCACGCCATAACGTAATATCAGAATCAACTGCAGTCTTCGTCTTACCTACACCCGCTAGACGATTGTTTTGTAGACCATAATCGGCACCAACGGCAAAGCTATCTGTTAATGCATATTTAGCCCCTAGATTTTGTCCGGTGACATGATCCGAGCTATTAATAATATCGTAATCAAAATTACTCAACCCAATTGTTAGCGTCGATTCATCAAATGTAAAATCATACTTTACACCAGCGGTATACGCACCACGGATACTTTCCGCTTCATTACGAGTTTGATAGTTACCCGCAACAGTTAAACCACCGAATACTGGCGCAGAAACAAACTTAATCATGCCGTTATCACGACCACGGTCTGCTAATGTTTGGCTAAAGCCATAGTATTCATCAAAGCCACCAAGGTAAAAGTCATCATAAACGGTAGAGTTACGACCAAAAGTTAACTGACCAATATTGGTAAAATCAAAGCCTGCCCATGCATCACGATTTTCAAATGCACTGTCATCCTCTGCAGTAGTAAATTGAAGCTCATATTTACCAATTAATGCTAAAGAGTCATTCGCTTGATGGCGGAGGTTCATTCCCAAGCGAGAGTCATCAATTTTAACATCGGTATTGGTATGCCCGTTTGCCTTTACCGTTTCCACGACTGAGTAAAAACGGCCATTTAAGTCGATTGACGTTGTATCGTTTTTGTAAACTTCAGTGGCTTGCGCGGCTCCCGATACCGTGCCAGCTATCACTGCTAACGCTATAAAAGTCTTTTTCATAGTTAATTACTGCCTTTTCAATTTAATTCCATTTGTCTTTATTGTTTTGGCTATACGAAAACAGTAAGCGTAAAGATGCGATCGATACCGCTTTCAAGCTGAAACAAGAATGCAAAATAGACACAAAAAAGTCAAACAAGGTAAAAAAACATAAAACACTTTAATTATCAATTAGATGGACAAGAAATACCTTAAAATTCAACCATGCGAATAACATTGGCATTCATGGAAACTATGATACCAGATATTAAACATTCTCCCGATCAATGATAATTTCACAAAATATCCTGCCATAACCCCGTAGATGAGGAATATTCAACAGAATAAATTGCACAACGTTCAAAATAAACGCAAATAAAAAACAATGTTCGAGATCACGTTTTTGTAAGTTTTCTTAGTGAATTTATTTACAGATAAAAAAAATAGCTCCTATCAGGAGCTATTTTATTGTTTGAGTGCTTAAAATTAGTAATTACCAGTAGAAGCGAGCACCTAGACCTAAAAGAACTTCAGAATCAACCATTGTTGGACCAACAACATTACCACTGCCAGAGCCACCAGCTTCATAACCTAAAGTTGTGCCGTCAGCATATGCAACTTCCGCATAAACCCTCACAAACTCTAGCATTTGGTAGTCAGAACCAAGGTAAATCAATGTACCATCTTCAGAATCTAGATTGCCGAAATCAGGATCTTGCATTGTATATTCATAACCTGCGTAGCCTGTACCTTTATCAGACCAAGCAAATGTTCCTGCTAATGAGAAGCCATTCTCTTCAATACTTGAGTCCACTGAAGATTGACTTTTTAATTTAGCGTAATAATACGTAAAACCAATAACACCTTTCGAATAATTATATTCTGCAGTAGCTTCACCGTAAGTATTCTTCACATCTATACCTTTAGAAGCTTTAGGTTGGCCAATATTATAACCACCACCAACATGAACATCTAAATCACCAAATGACGTACCTGCAAATAATTCTGCAAGCTCCTGCTCCTTATCATTATTAGGCAGGCCATAATCAGCTTTAATCCAAAAACTATCAGCCACATACTCATATTTAATCATTGCATCATGTTCGGCATCAGACAGTGTACCGTAACGAAGCGCTGAACCACCATAGAAGTAAGAGTAATCTGCACCGTAGACATCATCCGAAACAGTCCACTGCTTACCAAATTTAATCGTACCTAGAGAGTCACTAGCTAGACCAAATATATGTTGACGTACATACATATCAGAGTCTTCATCAACAGAAACTTCAACTAAACCAATAACTTTAACGTCATCTGTTAACTTATAAGAACCATCGATACCAGTACGTGATGAACCAGAGCTTAACTCAGGGTTATTTTCACCAATATCATTCCACTTCAGCTCAGTTCGAAGTTGACCATAAAAGTTAATTGAGCCTTCATCTGTCTTATAAATTTCCGCTGCGCTAACAGAACCTGCCGTTGCTGTTGCTGCAATTGCTAATGCGATTAACGATTTTTTCATAATAATCCACTGCCTTTAATTGTTTTGAAATTCCCTTTGGGATTCCTTTCTTGTTATTTATGCTCATCGGTAACTCCGACCAACAAGCCATACATCTGATTCGCACAACAAGATTGCTAAAGTTCCGTCAAAGTGTCAAATTTCATAAAAAAACATAATCGATCATATAAAAAATGATAAAAACCCTTTACTTATAATGATTTAACTATTAATTACATCCATTTTCATAAAAATGCATTGTAACTCGAAATCAACACAGCACACGAGAACAAAACAAAATATCAACGTATAACACTAAAAAATAACATTTATTTAGAGTTAAATATCACGAATGGCCCACAACAAAGAATTAACACAAAGGCAACATGGGAATTCGATACTTAACGCCTTTATTTTAAAAGTTCCATCTTATTTTGTGACAAGCGTCTTGTTTTCATTGGTAAAAGCCACTAAAAACTGTTTGTTTTAGCTTTTATTAGCTCAATTGATAAACCCAACAATTTTACAACAACTTCCTTTCTATCTCATTTAAAGGCCAAAACGGCATTTTATGCTACTATCTCAGCGTCAATTAATGAGAAGAATCTATGCTGTCGCCAACCATTCAAAAAGCCATCAAAACAAGCTATCAAAACCTATCTCATCAACTGGATGGGTTCATACCCCGCCGAGCGCAAAACTACTTAGTAGCTGAAATCGCGAAAACCTTGTCGGGCACTTATCATGATTCCAATCGCATGATTGTGGCAGAAGCAGGAACGGGTATTGGTAAATCTCTGGCCTATTTAATGGCGACCATTCCTTTCGCACAATTTAGCCAAAAGAAAATCATTATTTCGACCGCTACCGTGGCACTGCAAGAACAACTGGTGCATAAAGATATGCCGCTTTATCGTAGGCTGACTGAAACCCCTTTTAGCTTTATCTTAGCCAAAGGTCGTCAACGCTATTGCTGTTTAGAAAAATTAGTTGCCGCCAGTGGGCAAAATTCCGCGCAAGGCAGCGGCTCGCAACTGGGTATGTTTGAAACCAAGCCAAAAACCAAAGATATTGAATTACTGCAATCTTTGTTTAAAGCGATCAGCAACAATAAGTGGGATGGTGATAGAGACAGTTGGCCTGCCACAATTTCTGATGAGATTTGGAAAGTGATTGCCAGCGATAAGCACAGTTGCAATAATTCGATGCCTTCTCACCGAGACTGCCCATTCCAAAAATCTCGAGCTAATTTAGATAAGGTCGATGTCATTATTGCCAACCACAGCTTAGTGATGGCCGATATTGATTTAGGCGGTGGCGTAATTTTACCCGAACCTGAACAAAGCATTTATATCTTTGATGAAGCGCATCATTTACCAAAAGTGGCGCGTGAGCATGCTTCTGCGGCGGCAAGTTTAAAAGGCGTCACCAGTTGGCTAGAAAGCTTAAATAAATCGGTCACTAAGTTTACGGGTCTGACCGATATAAAACGCAGCGGTCGTTTTCAAAATGATTTGATTGATGCGATTCAACAATTGATCCCATCACTGACTCAATTAAGCCAACAGTTCAACGCCGAACAATTTAAAGACCAAGTTTATCGCTTTGAACATGGCGAACTGCCCGCGTGGCTGGAAGAAGAATCCAAAGGCTTAAAATCGCTGACTCAAAAAGCCTATAAAGCAATGGCAAAAATCACCGACTTAATTAGCGAGCGCGTGAAAGATGGCGAACTCTCAAGCCGCATCGCAGAGCCTGCATTAGCCGAAGCTGGCTTTTACTTACAACGATTGGAAAATCTCGCGAAGGTTTGGCAATTAATGGCTGAGCCTAACCATGAAACAGGCGCACCGCTGGCCCGTTGGCTTGAAATCAGCCCTGAGCGTGATAATGACTTTATTGTAAATGTGTCTCCATTAGAAATCGGTTGGCGACTCGATCAAAAGCTTTGGAGTCGTTGTTATGGTGGGGTATTAGTCTCTGCCACCATGCGCGCGCTGAATTCATTCCAATACTTTGCGATTCAAGCTGGGGTCAGTTTAAAACCGGAAGATGCCACTCAATTTTTAGCCTTGGCCTCACCATTCGACTACGCCAACAATGCTGAGTTATTGATCCCTAAACTAAAATTAGAACCGCAACAGCAAGAATTCACTGACTACTTAATTGAGTTACTACCAAAATACATCGAAGAGAAAAAAGCCAATTTGGTACTCTTCTCATCTTATTGGCAAATGAACAAAGTCACCGAAGCGTTAGACAAGATCGCGGTTAAGAATAAATGGAATTTGCAGGTACAAGGTAAAGCCTCACGCGGCGAAATTCTTAAAAAACACAGTGCTTATTGCCAATTTGGCCAAACCAGTGTTCTATTTGGTACCGGCAGTTTTTCAGAAGGGTTAGATTTACCAGGTAAGCTATTAGAAAACTTGATCATCACTAAGATCCCTTTTGGCGTTCCAACTTCTCCAGTAGAAGAAGCACACTCAGAATACATTAGCCATAAAGGTGGCAATCCGTTCTTACAAATCTCGGTGCCGGAAGCGAGCAAGAAACTGATCCAATCGGTCGGACGACTGCTGCGTAAAGAGCAAGATTCTGGTAGAGTTGTATTGCTTGATCGCCGTATTATTAGTAAGCGTTATGGCAAGGCATTGTTAGATTCCCTCCCCCCTTTTGCTCGTAATATTGAGTATTGAGGCTATGCTCATATTGAAGTGAGGAGCACAACGCACATACAAATGAGAAATTCATATATCATGATAGTTAAGGTCACTTATGAGCACATTTAACGACATTACCAGCAAACTTGACCAAATGTCGATTCAAGCTGCCAGTCGCGACCGACAAAAAGGCGAACACCATCAAGCATTATTTGATGAGCATTTATTTCGCTGTCGTGCTCGCCTGCTTGTCCCTTGTGTGGCAGAAACACGCGCAACCTATGACACCATTATTCGCGAACAGTCCGCAAAACGGTTAACCGCATTGCGCGCAGAGCATTTAACCCAATTATTATTATCCCAATTAGGCGCAATCCAACGCGAACTCGCTACCCAAAAAATCCGCAATACCGAAATAAAACACAGCAGTCATTACCGTAAACCGATCAGCGAGTTATATCAAAATTTAGCTCAGCACCAAGAATGGGAAACCCGTTTACAGGATTTAGTTCGCCAAAAGACCGCCGCATTGAATCACACTGGCCAACATAACCAAACACAAGCGCAACAAGATTTAATGACCGCAGAGCAACGTTTAGCGCGTTGTAAAGAAGCGAAATTAAAGATTGAACGCCAAATCACTTACCGTGAAAAACACAACCCAAGTAACGATTATGTCTAAATCCAATCCAGCAGAACAAAAGCGACAAACCGAAATTGTGAATGATAGTGATCGTGCTAATGATAGTGACTCGGTATCGAGCCCACTTGATAATGCACCCGATGAGATCAAGCTAGCGGTTGATCTGATTTACTTATTAGAAAGTCATAATATTGACCCTAGCGTGGCTTTAAAGGCGCTTGAGATCGTTAAGACTGATTTAAAAAAGCAATCAAAATAATACCCATTCCATTTAAGTTTTGATCAATTTGAATACACCGAAAAGACGCTGATCCATCCTTATTCGCTTGAGAAAAGATTATCCATGGCCTTTGACATTTTCTCTGTACTCAATTTTGAACGATCATTAGATTGATGCAATTAGTATAACCACAAACAAAAAAAGGCTTGGTCTCAAATGAGATCCAAGCCTTTATGATTGCTATCTATACATAATCAGCTATTACGCAGTGCTTCAATCCGCTTATCTAGCGGTGGATGGCTCATTAATAATTGCATCATGGTTTGCTTACCATTAATGCCAAATGCCATCATTGAGCCTTCTAATTGTGGCTCATGACTCATTTTTAATCGCTCTAATGCAGCAATCATCTTCTCTTTGCCTACCAATTGAGCAGCGCCCGCATCGGCATAAAATTCACGATGACGGCTATACCACATGGTAATAAAGCTGGCGAGGAAGCCAAACACCACTTCCAGTATCATAGAAATAATGAAATAACTCATCATACTGCCACCACGGCCTTCATCGCTATTATTTGAACTGACAATATTGGCGATCATGCGCGATAAGAAAATCACAAAAGTATTCACTACCCCTTGCATCAAGGTCATAGTGACCATATCACCATTAGCAATATGGCTCATTTCGTGGGCCAAAACCGCTTCGGCTTCTTCTCTTGTCATGCTATGCAATAAACCACTCGACACCGCAACCAATGAATCATCTCGTTTAGCGCCTGTGGCAAATGCATTAATATCCGGGGATTCGTAAATCGCCACAGTTGGCATACCGACTCCAACTTGTTGCGCTTGGCGAGTCACGGTTTGAATTAACCAATGTTCGGTTTCATTACGTGGCTGATCAATAACTTGCCCCCCCACAGAACGCAGAGCCATTTTTTTCGACATTAGCAAAGAAATAAATGAACCGCCAAAGCCGAATACCGCCGCCATCAGCAATAAACCCGATAAACTGCCCGGTTGCATTCCAGTCACTGCATAAACAATATTCAGAACAACACTTAACACCAGCACGACGGCTAGGTTGGTTGCTAAAAATAACATCACTCGCTTCATCGTTGTCTCCATAAAATTAGAAGCTTAATTATCTTTCGCTATAATCGTAGATTTCTCATCATAGGTTAAGCGTTAAATTGAAACATTTGATGTCTTTATCTGTTTGCTTGATAAATATCGCACTGAATATTGATTTTTATTATTAAACAATGTGATAGCACTCAAAATGTCACATTTTAAACAAGGTTAAATTCCCGTTGAGTTAACGACTACATTGATCAACAGCCCCTAGTCATTATGATGAGATTCAAACTCATTGAACCATGTTAGCTAAGACTTTGGTCGTATTGATTTATAAACGCTAGCCCTTTATTTTATCTATAGACTTCAATAAATAATAGGGATAGTAAGATGTCAGAGCAAGCGAACTACCAAATGGCGATTGATTTATTATCTTGCCATCTGGGACTCTCAGAGGATGAAGCTAAGCAGCATTTAGGCATTAATGAAAACAAAGACGAAGAAGTGAACGTTGTGATCCCTGGTGTCAATTTAAAGCAGTGAAGGGTTAACGTAATCCTCATTAGTAACAAGATGACTCATTACGCAGATACCTTTGTCAAAATGTAAAAATTGAACATAAAAAAACGCGGCTCTTTTGGAGTCGCGTTTTTGTATGCTAAATACATAATGGCAATGTTATTAAATCAAGCTTGAAACATCCAAATATTTATTGGCATTTTTGCGCTTTGAGCCAGGTAAATATGGGATCTCACCCAATTTAGGGGCATTGATTTTTAGCTCTAACATACGAATAATTTCTGGGTAGTGCTCTGTACCTGGATTAATGCGATTGGCGACCCAACCGACGATTTCTAAACCGTCGTTTTCAATCGTTTCTGCGGTTAACATCGCATGACTCAAACAGCCTAGCTTGATCCCAACCACTAGAATAACCGGCATTTTTTCTTGCTGAACCCAAGTGGATAAACAGGTTTGTTCGGTAACAGGAACTCGCCAGCCGCCAGCCCCTTCAACCACAACCAAATCGGCCGCTTCTTTATGCGCCACCAAGCTTGTCGATAATGCATTAAAATCAATCACTACGCCGTCTTTTTGCGCCGCAAAGTGGGGTGAAGCTGGCATGGTTAAGGTGTAAGGATTCACTGTGTCATAGTCTAATTCAACACTTGAAGCGCTTTGCAGGTGCAATGCGTCTGAATTTCGTAGCCCTTGCTCTGTCATCTCCGAGCCTGAAGCCACTGGTTTATAACCTGAGGTTGAGAATCCTTTTTCTGTAAAAGCACGCAATAGTGCCTGAGATACCATAGTTTTACCTACATCGGTATCCGTACCGGCAATAAATACTGAATTCATCATTTTAAAATAAGCCCTAAACAAACATGATAGGTCGCAGGTAGCTGACCTAATGGATTACGAAATTGTTGGTATGCTTTCTCTACATCCAGTAATGAACGACGCTTGGTTAAACCGGCACTGCGACCATCAACATGGGTTGCGCCTATGCCTTTTAAATCTTTCATTAACTCAAATGCGGAGTCATACCAAACTTGAATTTCGGCTGAGTCTACGTGATAGCGCTGCGCTGAAGTTTGCGCTAACGCAAAGTTTAGTTGATCCCACTGATGAAATTGGTTCACATGTTGATATTTATCAATTTGTGACCAAGATCTCTTTAATTCAATCAAAGAACCTTCTAACAATGTCGAAAAATAACATTGCCCCTCTTTTTTTAACATTCGGCTTAACATCTGAAACAAATGAGATAAGTCATGACACCACTGAATAGCCAAGCTGGAGAAAATAATATCGAAGCTAGCGGCGGAAAAAGGAGGGTCTTCCGCATCACCTTGCTGATAACTCACCCTTGATACATTGTCACTTTGGGCCATAACCCCATCACAACGTTGTTGGCATTGCTCTAGCATCGAATATGACAAATCAAAGGCCGTCACATCAGCACCACGTTTTAATAATTGTTCAGTAAAATAGCCGGTTCCACAGCCTAAATCTAATACCGATAAACCAGATAAGTCGTTGGGTAATTTATCCATTAAGCGCTGGCCAACCTCTCGCTGAAAAGCGGCATGCTGATCATAAGTTCTGGCCGCTTTGCTAAAAGCATCCGCAATGGCTTGCTTATCACTCACTCGGCTGTGGTGGCATTCTTGCTCAAGAGTAGCAAAGCTCATTACATCCCCCCTCTTATGCCAAGTTCATTAGTAGCGGTTTCCTTGCTACAAAGTGCATCGGTACAAGCTGCGTCGATACAAGCTGCGCTTTTAAAAGACATGTCGCTAGTTTGGAGTATCGAACGTTCTTGCGCTAACTGAATAAGACATTGCGCTAATTGTTGCACTTGGGCTTGGCTATGATTGGCGGTTAGGGTAATGCGTAACCGAGCGCTATTTTGGGCCACCGTAGGCGGGCGGATCGCGCCCACCCAAAAACCCGCTTGCTTTAACTTTTCTGACGCCAGCATCACCTTATTCACACTGCCATAAATAAACGGCTTTATCGGCGTTTTAGTCGCAACATACCCTGCTAGTTTTTGGCATTGATCCGCATAGCACTCGTTAAGATCATTGAGTTTATCGCGTCGCCATTGCTGAGTTTGGATCATCTTGACCGCATGAGATAAAGCATAAGCTTGCGAAGGCGGGATCGCGGTTGAATAAACATGATGACGTGCAAATTGAGTCAAATAATCGCCAGTATTACGGTCGCATAAAATCGCGGCCCCCGACAAACCAAACGCTTTACCAAATGTCACCACCAATATATTGGGCTTAATACCCGCCGCCGCACAACTGCCCGTGCCATTGTCACCTAAAACCCCAATACCATGGGCATCATCCACCGCCAGCCAAGCTTGATGCTGATGACAAACGGACTCAATCGCTGATAATCTCGCTTGATCGCCATCCATACTAAACACCCCTTCTGTCACCACTAAGCAAGGCTTATTATCCTGTGACGGTAAACGCTGCTCTAAATGCGCAATATCATTATGTTTAAACCGTTGCATCTCTGCGGCGCACAATGAACCGGCTTCCATTAACGAAGCATGATTTAACTTATCTTGAATAAGCACATCGCCCGCCTGCATCAAACCAAACAACATCGCTTGGTTGGCACTAAAACCAGAGCTAAATAAAATCGCTCGTTCAAACCCCAGCCACTCACACAATTGAGCTTCAAGATCTGCGTGGGCCGAACTAAATCCAGTCACTAAAGGCGATGCCCCACTGCCACAGCCAAACTTAGCTATGCCGAGTTGCCATGCTTGTTGCAACTCGGGATCTTGCGCTAATCCTAAATAATCATTACTGGAAAAATTCACCAATCGCTGTTGCTGCTGATCGATTAATTCGCCGTTATTGAGCTGTGTCACAGGCTGTAATTGACGCGACAGTCCCGCTTGTTGACGTTGTTGTAGTTGCTGTGAAATACGTTGACTGAACATCACCATTCTCAAATTCATTCTTTTTCATTAGCGGCATTTAAGCCGGATAAAATAGGTCATTAGCGCTTGGTCTGATCGCTGTCTGTTCAATCACTTGTTCAAGTAAATCATTCTCTTGTTGTTGATCTGGCTTTTGTTGCACTGGTTGTCGATTAATGCCCAGTTTTTGAAATAATTGCAGATCGGTGTCTTCTTCAGGGTTGGGTGTCGTTAATAACTTACAACCGTAAAAAATTGAGTTGGCTCCCGCCATAAAGCACAGTGCTTGCATTTGCTCATTCATATTTTCGCGCCCAGCCGACAAGCGCACCGCCGATTGAGGCATCATAATTCGCGCAATGGCGATTAAACGGATAAAGTCAAAAGGCTCAACATCATCGACATTTTCCATCGGTGTGCCTTTTACTTTGACCAACATATTAATCGGGACACTTTCTGGTTGAGTCGGTAGATTTGCCAACTCCACCAATAAACCGGCGCGATCCGACACACTTTCGCCCATACCGATAATGCCGCCAGAGCAGATTTTCATCCCTGCATCGCGAACATGTGACAAGGTATCCAATCTATCTTGATAGGTACGAGTGGTGATGATTTTGCCGTAAAACTCCGGTGAGGTATCAAGGTTATGGTTGTAATAATCTAAACCCGCATCGGATAACTCATCGGCTTGATCTGGGGTTAACATCCCTAACGTCATACAGGTTTCTAACCCTAGCTCTTTAACGCCTTTGATCATCTCGGTTAAATAAGGCATATCGCGTTGCTTAGGGTTTTTCCACGCCGCCCCCATGCAAAAACGCGTCGAACCAGAATGCTTAGCTTTTTGCGCCGCCTCTAAAACTCGCTCCACTTCCATTAAACGCTCTTTTTCAACATCAGTACGGTAATGAGCACTTTGCGGACAATATTTGCAATCCTCTGGGCAGGCACCGGTTTTGATTGACAGTAAAGTACTGACTTGAACTTGATTGACTTGCTGATACTGGCGATGAATTTGCTGAGCTTCAAACAACAAGTCCATAAAAGGTTTATTGAGTAATGTTTGTACTTGTTGAACAGTCCAGTTTTGACGAGCTTCCACTGCAAATTCCTTAAATTTAGATTGAACAATTGGGATGACCAAAGTTGATTCGCTTCCCTTTCAGAGAGCCGCGAGAGGGATAAAGCTTGGCTAGTCTACTCGCAGCCTATACACTGTCAACACAAAATAATAGCAAAGGTTTACAGCCGCGCACTTATCGAGCACTAGTAATGATAGATATCCAATTTGACCGCCACCATATATGGCATCCTTACACTTCAACCATTAACCCCTTGCCTTGTTATCCGGTCTCACATGCCAATAGTGTGATGATCCATTTAGAAGATGGACAACAACTCGTCGATGGGATGTCCTCATGGTGGTCGGCTATTCATGGCTACAACCACCCCAAGCTCAATCAAGCAGCGCATCAACAAATTGATAAAATGTCGCACATTATGTTTGGCGGCTTAACCCATGATCCCGCCATTGCGTTATGCAAAAATATTTTGGATTTAGTGCCCTCTAACTTAGAACACGTTTTTCTAGCCGATTCTGGCTCGGTGTCGGTCGAAGTGGCTTTAAAAATGGCGTTGCAGTATTGGTATGCTAAAGAAGCAAAGCAAAGAGCGACCAGCAATACTCCGCTGCGTTCCAAGTTCTTGACTCTAGAGCATGGGTATCATGGCGACACCTTTGCGGCCATGTCGGTGACCGATCCTAACAATTCGATGCATCAGATGTATAAAGGATTTCTGCCCGAGCATATTTTTGCCACCTCACCGCAAAATTATCAGATACAAGATGGAGTTTGGCCTGAGTTTGATCCCGCCGACCTTCTCGATTTTGAGCAAAAAATAATCCAACATCATCAACAATTGGCCGCGGTGATTTTAGAGCCTATCGTGCAAGGCGCGGGGGGAATGCGCATTTATCACCCACAGTTTTTACAAGCGGTACGGCGTTTATGCGACCACTATGATGTATTGCTGATCGTGGATGAAATTGCGACCGGTTTTGGCCGTACCGGTAAATTGTTTGCTTGTGAACATGCTCAAATTCAGCCCGATATATTATGCATAGGTAAAGCCCTCACCAGTGGTTACATGACCTTAGCCGCCACTATTACCAGCAACAAAGTTGCGGATGGAGTATGCAGCAGTGACGCAGGTTGCTTTATGCACGGTCCTACTTTTATGGCTAATCCATTAGCTTGCGCGGTCGCCACCGCCAGTTTGGATTTGATTAAAACGGGCGCTTGGCAACAACAGGTGTTGGGTATTGAACATATTTTTGAGCAGAAATTGCCAGAACTTATGCAAAACGATAAGGTCAAATCCGTTCGTTGGTTAGGCGCGATTGGAGTGGTTGAAACTCATATTGCAGTTAATTTGGAAAACATCCAAGCTCACTTTGTTAAGCACGGCGTCTGGATCCGCCCTTTTGGTAAGCTGATTTATATCATGCCTCCTTATATCTCAGCGGCGGATCATATTGTGCAATTAATCCAAGCAATCGAGAGTGCGTTATGTGATGACGCTTGTTTTCAAAAATAGAATTGAGTTCCACAACACATAAATAAAATCGAAACATCACAAAAATGAATACTAGCGGACAACAAGCGCTATACTAACATGATAGTAATGAAGGGATATGGTTGGTTGCCAAAAAACGCCCTATCTCGTAGCAAGGTAAAATCTAACGAAAAATCCCAGCACACCCTGCATGCAGAGCGCGCTTTATGTTAGTATTTGTTCAGCTCTTTTCAGATGGAATAAAAGGTTCCCTAATATGTTTAAATGGTTAATTATCGCACTATTCTCTTGCTCATTTTCAGCAATTGCAGCAGAAAAAGCACAACCGGTTAGTACCGTTACTGCAAAGGATATTCCTGTCGCAACTCATCTTAAAAATGGTGACTTGATTTTAGGCGAGACGGAATGGGTCTATATTTCCGACATCAATCGCAATATCAAAGCGCGTATTGATACCGGTGCCACCACCTCATCCATCAGCGCCGTTAACATTCGTCTTTACAAAAAAGATGGCAAGAACATGGTCGATTATAAATTGGCCCATGATGATTGGACTTCAAAACTGTTTACCGCGCCGGTAAAACGTTGGGTAGAAGTAAAACAAGCGAGTACAACTAAAGCTTCCGCTTCTCGTCCTGTTATTGATCTTAATATCCAAATTGGCGATCATAAAACTAAATCTGATTTCACTTTAGTCGATCGTAGCCAATTAGAATTCCCAGTATTGATTGGCCGTACTTTTATCGATAAAGAAGCGGTTGTCGATGTGTCCCATGCTTATCTGCAACCAAAAACAAAACTCGCTGCCGAGACTAAAACGGCTAAGTAATATATTTCACTTAGTAAAAATTAATCATAAAAAAACCGAAGCTTAATAGGCTTCGGTTTTTTATTGATTCTTTATTGGGGTTTACTAGCCACCAATATGCGTTAAGCCATTCATGTATGAACGTAACTCATGCGGGATCTCAATGCGACCATCAGCTTGTTGATAGTTTTCTAAGATCGCCACCATAGTACGGCCAACGGCAAGGCCTGAGCCATTAAGAGTGTGGACTAATTCTGGTTTTTTCTCGCCTTTACGACGGAAGCGCGCTTGCATACGACGAGCTTGGAAGTCACCACAGTTTGAACAAGATGAAATCTCACGGTAAGTTTCTTGCGCAGGAACCCACACTTCTAAATCGTAAGTTTTGGTTGCGCCAAAGCCCATATCGCCAGTACATAGCACGACTTTTCGGTACGGCAATTCCAGCAATTTAAGTACTTTTTCTGCGTGAGTCGTCAGCTCTTCTAACGCCGCCATAGAATCTTCTGGTTTTACGATTTGCACTAATTCAACTTTATCAAATTGGTGCATACGGATAAGACCACGAGTATCACGCCCGTAAGAGCCAGCTTCTGAACGGAAACATGGGGTATGAGCGGTCATTTTAATCGGTAGATCCGCTTCATCACTGATGGTGTCACGCATCATGTTGGTTACTGGCACTTCAGCGGTTGGGATCAATGAAAGCGTTTTTAATGGCACTTCACTTACTTGCTCAGTCAACGGACTAGTATGGAATAAATCCTCAGCAAATTTAGGCATTTGGCCCGTACCGAATAAACTGTCGGTATTAACAAGATACGGAACATACATTTCTGTGTAGCCGTGCTCTTGAGTATGAAGGTCGAGCATAAACTGGGCAATGGCACGATGCAGACGCGCAAACTGACCTTTCATTACGATAAAACGTGAACCTGAAATTTTAACCGCGCTAGCAAAATCAAGACCGTCCGCCATTTCGCCTAAATCAACATGGTCTTTTAATTCAAAATCGTACGTTTTCGGCTCGCCCCAACGCGAAATTTCGACGTTGTCTTCTTCGTCTTTACCTTGCGGTACAGAATCATCTGCCAAGTTTGGAACCGCAGAAGTAATAGTATCAAGCTCGGTTTGCAATTCAACTAATGCCGCTTTGGCGTTATCAAGATCGGCACCTAAAGTGCCGACTTCTTGCATAATGCGTTCAGCTTGTTCGTGATCGCCTTGTGCCTTTGCTTGACCTATGGATTTCGAACGGGAATTACGCAATGCTTGCAGCTCTTCAGTCTTAACTTGTAACGTCTTACGCTGTTCTTCAAGGTTGCGAATGGTTTCTACGTCAAGAGTAAAACCACGACGGGCTAATTTGGCAGCTGTTTCATCCAGCTCTGTTCGAAATAATTTAGAATCAAGCATTGCTAATCCTGTTGGTCTAAGTGTGAATAAAGCAGTCAAAATCTGCTTTTAAAGAAAAGGTATCCGCTTTATTTGACGTTTTTGTTAATCAGATTTATCGGATGTTTACCAAACGGTCACCTGAACGTAACGTCAAATAATGAGGTTATTTATTGCTTACTAAAATACCCAAAAAGCACTACTTTTGATAGCGCTTTTGTGGGCTTTTTAAATCTAAATCAGCCAAATATTCTAGTTTAGCGCTAATTTTAGCTTCTAAGCCTCGATCGCTGGGATGATAGTAGCGAGTTTGTGCCATTTCGGGAGGAAAATAGTTTTCACCAGCGGCATACGATCCAGGCTCATCATGGGCATAGCGGTATTCTTCACCATAACCAAGATCTTTCATTAAGTTGGTTGGGGCATTACGCAAGTGATGAGGGACATCATGATCAGGTTGATTATGCGCATCTTGCAACGCTTGCTTCCAAGCCGTATAAACCGCATTACTTTTAGGTGCACAAGCTAAATATACCACCGCTTGAGCAATGGCGCGTTCGCCTTCCGCAGGGCCTATACGAGTAAAGCAATCCCAAGCGGAAACGGCCACTTGCATAGCGCGGGGATCGGCATTACCAATATCTTCTGATGCGATCGCAAGTAATCTGCGCACTAGGTATAAAGGATCGCAACCAGCGGCAATCATACGCGCCGACCAATATAACGCGGCATCGGGATTGGAACCTCGAATCGATTTATGCACCGCTGAAATTAAGTCGTACCACATATCGCCTTTATTATCGAAACGGGCAATTTTTTCCCCGGCCACTTCCGCTAATAATGCCAAGGTGATGACTTTAATACCTTGCTCATTTTCTTCGGCCAGATCGTAAATAAGCTCAAGGTAGTTAAGCGACATACGCGCATCACCGTTGACCAACTCGACTAAGCGCTCCAGGACATCATCTTCAAACTGGGCGGCAATATTACCCAAACCACGTTCGCTATCTTGGATCGCTTGATCCACCACATGCAAAATATCAGCTGAATCTAATGCGGTTAATTTATATACCCGCGCGCGCGATAACAATGCGTTATTGAGTTCAAAAGAAGGGTTTTCAGTGGTCGCACCGATAAAGGTTACGGTGCCATCTTCGATATGTGGCAAAAAAGCATCTTGTTGGCTTTTATTAAAGCGGTGTACTTCGTCGACAAATAGAATGGTTTTGCGGCCAGATAATTTATGCTCGCGCGCCTTTTCAATCGCCAGCCGAATATCTTTTACTCCAGATGTGACCGCCGATAAACGCTCTACTTCTGCATTGGCGTAATTAGCCGCCACTTCTGCCAAGGTGGTTTTACCGGTACCCGGTGGGCCCCATAAAATCATAGAATGAATATGACCGGCTTCTAGCGCGCGGCGCAGCGGTTTATTCGGGCCTAGAATATGTTGTTGACCGCAATATTGTTCGACTGTCATTGGTCGCATACGCGCGGCTAATGGGCGAAAATCCTCATCAGCTGTAAAGTCTAAATTAAAATTGCTCATATTCTATAACCCATTAATCCACGCAGATATTCAGGTATCAACTATTAACGTTGATCGTCGATTTCGACCCCTTTTGGCACTTTAAAGCTAAACAGCGCTTTATTTGGGACTTCCATTTTAAAGTGGCTAAATTCGAACTCACTTTTTTGTCCATCTTGCTCAATTACATTGAAGGCTTTCACCACGCCTTTGGCATCAATGGCAATTTGGAATGTACCGACAGTGGTGTCTTTAGCGGTTGGTTTTAAAGTGAAGACATCTTGATTCTGAGTGATAGTATACTGTGCCCAATCACTGGCTTTATTACGTGTTAGTAACACAAATGGCGTTTGCGCAGTGGCTTGTGCTTGGCTCAAAATGGTGACTTGCGAAACAAATGGGCTGTAATACCAAACGCTTTTGCCATCAGAGACTAAGATCGTTTCATCGGGGGTTTTGGTTTCCCAACGGAAAAGGCTTGGGCGTGAGATCTGCGCGCTCCCCTTACCATCCATTAACACTTCGCCTTCCGGGCTGGTCACTTTTTGTGAGAAATCACTGCTAAAACCGTCATTTAGACTTAGGCGAGAACTTAAGACATCTTTCGCATTAGCAAAAGCGGCAGTGCTCGACACAGATGCCGCAGCAAATAACAAAACCGTTAACCATTTTTTCATTGTCGAATCCTTTAAAATCATCAATATTTGCTAACTATATATTTATCGCGACAAGTACGCAGAGTCTACCCAAAGTTGTTGGAGTTACAGCGATGCCGTAATTTCAAATATGAAGGGTAAATTAGTCGAACTGCTTCACCGGAGGAGGCGCAATCACTTCACGATTGCCGTTATGCCCTGGCGTGCTCACAATGCCTTGCGCTTCTAACTGTTCAACAATACGCGCCGCGCGGTTATAACCAATTTTAAAGCGGCGCTGAACCCCTGATACAGAACCTCGACGAGAATCGGTCACAAACTCCACCACTTGGTCATACAATGGATCCATTTCTTCTTCATCTTCCAGTTTCTCACCTGGAAGCAAGCTTTCTGCCGTCGGCTCACCATGGACAATTTCATCAATATAAACCGGTCTGCCACGTCCCTTCCAATCATTCACAACTGCATGGACATCATCATCAGAAGCAAAGGCACCGTGCACACGTACTGGGTGGTTAGAACCAGGAGGAAGATACAACATGTCGCCCATACCTAATAATGATTCTGCGCCACCTTGGTCTAAGATAGTACGTGAATCGGTCTTAGTGGATACAGTAAATGCCACGCGAGCGGGAATATTGGCTTTAATCAAACCGGTAATAACGTCCACCGATGGGCGTTGAGTCGCAAGCACCAAGTGAATACCAGCCGCACGCGCCTTTTGCGCTAAACGGGCGATAAGCTCTTCCACTTTTTTACCCACTACCATGATCAAATCCGCAAATTCATCTACGATCACCACAATAGACGGCAATTTTTCCAATAGTGGTGGCATTTCATCCATGCTATCACCAGGTTGCCATAATGGATCGTGGATAGGATGCCCCGCTTCCGCAGCCATTTTAAGTTTGTCGTTGTAACCTTTTAGATTTCGTACCCCGACAGCTGAAAGCAATTTATAGCGGCGTTCCATCTCGCCAACACACCAACGCAGTGCATTTGACGCATCTTTCATGTCTGTTACGACTTCGGAAAGTAGATGTGGAATGCCTTCGTAAATAGACAGTTCTAGCATTTTCGGATCGATCATAATAAAGCGCACTTCTTCTGGCGTCGCTTTATATAAGATACTTAAGATCATCACGTTCACGCCAACCGACTTACCCGAACCAGTGGTACCCGCGACCAAAACATGGGGCATTTTAGCTAGGTCAGCTACTACCGCTTCACCAGCAATATCTTGTCCCAACACGACAGCGGTCGGGGATTTATTATGTTGGAATTGATCAGAGCTAATTACATCGGATAAATACACGGTTTCGCGGCTCATATTCGGCAATTCAAGGCCGACATACGGTTTACCCGGAATGACTTCAACCACGCGCACTGCCATGGCTGATAATGAGCGAGCTAAATCCATTGATAAACCCGAAATACGACTCACCTTAACGCCAGGCGCAAGATCGAGCTCAAAACGGGTGATCACAGGACCTGGGAAAATATCCACTACTCGCGCTTCGATTTTATAATCGGCAAGTTTTGATTCAACCAAACGAGCAATCCCTTCAAGCGCATCACGATCGATATGATTCTCACGCTTTTCAGGATGGTAAAGCAATTCAAGAGTCGGCATTGGCGCAGTAGGTACTGGCAAATTATGATCAGACTGGATCAAAAATGGATTTTGCGAGGCCATTTGTTGAGCCTGAGCGGTTGCGACCATATTTTGGAATGCGGCGCTATCCGCATCAGTATGGACAGCCGTGTCAGTGTCGATAGCCGCAGTACTCACCTGCTCAGTGGCCGTTGCGCTTTCTACTCCCACAGCCTCAGAATGAACGCTTTGCTCTTGTGTCGCAGCAGGAATCGGGTTTTGTGAATGACTTGCCGTCACAGATGGCGCGGCCTCAGCTTCAGACTGAGTAACCGGTTCATTGGTGCTTGGCGCTTGAGGTTCAATATTTGGCTGAACAATCGCCTGGTTTTCACTATTGTGATTTTCATTGGTTTGAGTCACCGCCTGCGCAGTATTAGCCGCAACCAATGGCTGTGAGTCATCTTCAACTAAATCGGTATTAACCACAATCGGGCTTTCTGGTTCTACTGCGATATCAATATTGCCTAATGATGGCGTAATATCATCAACAGGATCAATATTGAATGTCGAAGGCGCAACACTCACTTGTTGGTTTGCTTGTGGATCAGGGCTCACATTATTTTCATTTTCAGATTGTTGCGAGGCAAAGTCACCATGCAATTCGGCGTCATGATCAAGTTCCGCAATGGTCGCATTCAGATTCTGGTATCGGTCTTGTGTTTCTTGAGCCACAGGCGCTGCTGGCTGTTCACTTTGACTAATCACGTCAGCGGTTTGGGTAATATTGGCACTGTGCTCACTGCTGGTTGTTAGCATTTGAGTGACAGGTTGAGGATCTGTTATTGGACTCGCTGAATGAGAGCTAATTGGGGTTGCTGTCGCAGGAGCCGAAAACAACGGATCATTAAGATCCTCTTCACTTGGTTGGATCGATTCATTGCTAGACATCACCGGTTCTTGATGCGTCGTTTTCTTCGCTTTGCGTGGGAAGTGAATATTAAAACGGGGGGCTTTTTTCTCTGGTTCTTGAGCCGCTTCAATCTCTTCACTGCTATCGTCTACTGCATCTAATGATAAAGACAGATCTTTTTCTTCAACATCATCAAATTGTAATGACGCTAATTCTTGTTGTTGGAAACCAGCCGAAGACAGGACTTGCGTTTGTTCACCACGACTGCGGTTAAAGATACGCTGACAAGCTCGTAATGACCACTGACCCAAGTTCTCAACAATCGACAGCCAAGAAATACCGGTAAGCAGCGTAAAACCCGCGCCCCATAAAAACATAAACACTAAAGTTGAACCGAGATTATTAAGCGCAGGCATCGATAATGAGGTTAATACGTCACCGACAATCCCGCCGGATGAGAAATACCAAATATCATCAAAGTTAATATCAGCTAAACCACAGCTGGTAAGCAACATAATGGTTAAGCCAAGCAGACGCGTGCCCCACAATAATAAATCAATTGATTCATCTTCATCTCGAGAACGGAAAAAAGCCCAGCTCGCGCCAAGGATAATAAAAGGAAGTGGATAAGCAAAAGAGCCAAAGGTGAAGAATAGAGTATCGGCAAGCCATGCACCAATATAGCCACCAGCATTGTGTACAGGCCCACCCCATGCTGTTTGGGACCATGAAGGATCTGCTGGATTAAAAGAGAATAACGCCACCATCATCAAGATCGCCACTAATAATCCCACAATAAATCCGCCTTCTTTTAGGCGTTCTGATCCATTCAAACGTGGTCTTACTTTCGTTTCTTTGGCTTTAATAACCGTAACGGCTTGCGCTTTATTTAGTTTGAAAATGTTTTTGCTGGTCGTAAACAAAATGTTCCCCTATCTCCGAGCTCAGTGGTCTTAAAATACAACGAGCGACCTAAGTCGCTCGGTAGACAACACCTGCTAACAATAACCGAAACAAGGAAAAAAACCTACACCAAAACGCCGCCAAGACGCAGATTTAAACGCATCTTGGCAACAATGAGGTTGAATTTTGTTCTATCGTGTTTGGATCACAAGTTGACTGGATTGTTTTACTTCTTCCATCACCACATAAGTGCGAGTGTCATTCACCCCAGGAAGACGCAATAAAGTATCACCAAGTAGCTTACGGTAAGCACCCATATCTGATACTCGGGTTTTTAATAGATAATCAAAATCGCCCGAAACAAGGTGACATTCTTGAATATCATCCAGTTTTTGCACTGCGGTATTAAATTGCTCAAACACATCTGGCGCGCCACGGTTTAGGGTAATTTCCACAAACACTAATAGTGAGGCATCAAGGTACTGAGGATTAAGTAGTGCAGTATAGCCAGTAATATAGCCTTGGCGTTCTAGACGGCGCACACGCTCTAAACATGGGGTTGGAGAAAGACCAACTCGCTTAGACAGTTCGACGTTAGAAATACGTCCGTCTTTTTGTAGTTCATTAAGAATATTGCGATCAATCCGATCCAAATCCTTGGACGGTCTCTTTTCGTTATCTATCATTTACTTCCACCTTATTTTACGTCCTTGCAAAAAATATATTCTTTTTAACTGAGTGATTTATTAGTTAGTAGCAAATATCACTGAAACCCTACTATACTTCATTTTTATCCAATGAATAACCTAAAAATAGGTATAAAACCCAATATTAAAGACAAAATAAGGATAGACACAAGCTTTAGAAGCAAAAAACAGTGCTGTGATTCGAAAAACGCCCTATAAAAAGGAGCTGGTGTACGACTCAGTGTTAACTCTTTGAGCTTGAATGAGAATATTTCTCGGTGTCACCAATCGCGGGCAAAATGTACTTAGGCTTACTTGGTAGCCTTGTTCTTCTAACTTTAATGCTTTGTCATACACTAACCACATTTCTAGTGCTCTTCGAAATACTTGTTGCACCAGGCTCATACGCTCCATCAACATAAAACGCTGTTCTGCGCGATACAACCATTTAGACATATTACTCTGTTCGTCATTATCCACTAATAAATTGAGAGGTTTGTACTGGTTAGCCCAGTGACAAAAATGCTCAAAGCCTAAACTTAATTGCGACTTTTTGATGCTAGGCAACCGCGTATAATGTTTCTCGCACCGCCCTTCTCTCAATAAACTGTCCACCGCTAAGCGATAAGTCATTTCTTGGCGGCGATGTAATTGAACTCTTTGTCCACCGGTGACAGTTTCTTGCAGTGGGATTTTTAGTTCTTGTTTGGTCAGCTGCAATAAGGCTTGCTGCCCTAAGTTTGATAACGCTTTATAACCATCCGAGCGAGTTAGATGATAACAACAAGGCGAAATGGTCAACGCCGATAACCCCACCTCTGCGGCCATTTCAATTAAATGAGCATGTAAATCCCCACACGCATGCAAGGCAACCGCGTGTTGATTGGGCTTTAACACCTGTTTGGCGCCCTGTGATAATGCATCACCTTGAATAAAGCTCATCGGTAAATGACGTTGTTGGGCTATCATTTGTCCGGCATCACATAAACTTTGCTGCCATTCAAAGCTAATGACTGGCAATTGAGATTGCTGAGCTAAAATCTGACCTAAGTAACCTTTTCCTGCACACCATTCTAACCACTCACTGCTGTTATTATTTGTCAGTGCCGCTTGTCCCATCGCGCAAATTTGTTGCCACTTACGCCCTGGGATCCCAACCTCAAATCCTTGCGGTAGCGCTAATTCTTCCGGTAAATTTGATGGCAGTTCACACAGACGAGTCAATTGGCTTAATTGTGGAATAAAAGGCGATAACAATTGAATTAATCGCGGCGTATCCTCTTTTAGATCAAGAATGTCGTCATCGGTTAGCGCGCTTAAACACTCACACAGTTCCGGGTGGCTATCTAACCAAGGCAGAACTGGCGATAGACTTTGATGAAACGGTTCAAAACGCCATAGCGCTTGGGTCTGGTGCAGTTGAACATCCAAGGTTGTAAATGATTGAGCCAAATCTTTACATGATTGAGAAAGTTGCGGTTGCATTATAAAAGGAGTGCCTTGTGTGTCGCGGAGTCAATCGCAGTATGGTTTGAAAGTGAAATGCCCAAATGCATGCTCACTATGATAAAATCGCACTTATCATTATTTTAACGATCTGATAATTGCTATGTCTATAACAGCCAATTCTATAAATGCCAAGCCTATAACCGCTAAATCTATAACGGCCACGCCTCAACAATCAATGATCCAACAACTGCTCGAACCGATTGATGCTTTTTTACAATGTACCACGCCGGATGCTTGGATTGAAAAAGCACGCCAACCACAGCAATTGACGTCATTATTAATTGATCATTGTAACTGTGAGCTTAAAGCGGCGCAAACGGCAATGTTTGTGGTAAGAAAATACGCCATTACTAAAGACAGTACCGCCACATTAATGCAATGGGCTAAGCCTTATGAAGATTATGTCTATCGTTGCATTCGAGATGTCGCCTTCCCAGAAAAAAGCATTATGCAGTCGGCCAGTTTAACCGTGAAAGACAACATCCCACACGGGCAAGATCTAGTCGATAAAATGGTGCGTTTAATCAAAGAAGAGTTTCATCATTTTGAGCAAGTGCTCGATATTATGCAAAGCCGAGATATTGCATATCAAAATATGACCGCTGGCACTTATGCAAAAGGCATGATGAAAATGGTGCGGACTTATGAACCACAAGCTTTAATTGATAAGCTGATCATCGGTGCTTACATTGAGGCCCGTTCTTGTGAGCGATTCGCCAAATTAGCACCATTTTTAGATGATGAATTGAATAAATTTTATGTCTCATTATTACGCTCAGAGGCTCGTCACTACCAAGATTATTTATCCCTTGCTGCGGCAATTGCGGGTGAAGATATTAGTGAGCGTGTCACTTTGATCGGTTTACATGAAGCGCAACTTATTCAAGCGCCGGACTCATCATTTCGCTTCCACAGTGGCAGCCCAACCGAATAGCCTTTACAAAATTGATAAGTGCGTAGGCTACTATAACAATCTAGGAAAATGGTATTTATTGCTGTACTTATCAAAATCGCTTGCCACATTCACAATAATCAAGCATCTTAAAAATATTAAGGGATAAATTTACCATAGGAAGGATGGATGAAATTACAACAGCTTAAGTATTTAAGCGCCATCGTAAAAAATGACTTAAATATCTCGCTAGCCTCTCAAAGCCTCTACACCACTCAACCGGGCGTGAGCAAACAAATTGGTTTGCTTGAAGCAGAATTAGGGTTGAAGATTTTCGAGCGCAAAGGCAAGCATTTAAATTCCATTACCCCAGAAGGGAAGTTGATTTTAAATGAAGTGGAGAAAATGCTCGAAATTGAGAGCAAAATACTTGAGATCTCGAAAACTTTCGTCAATCCAGATAATGGCTGCCTTAACATTTACACCACCAACACTATTGCTCGATTTATCCTGCCAGCAACCGTGAATAAATTTGTTAAACGCTACCCACAAATCACCTTCCATATTGGCGCAGTACAACCGGATCAAAATGGCTCTTTAATTCAAAAAGGTCACTCAGACTTTTCCATCATCGCGCAAGATGTGAAACCCGAATCAAACGCCATCATTTTGCCCGCATATTTATGGCGCATGTCTTTGGTAGTGCCAAAAGATCACCCACTGGCCGCTAAATCTAAAGTCACCTTAGCCGATGTGGCCAACTACCCTATTATTAGTTACGAAGCGGGCTCGACTGGCAAGCTTGTGCAAGAGCAAGCTTTCTCAGAAAGAGGCTTAACGCCCAATTACTTTATGACGGTAATGGATGTCGACGTGATCTTAAAATACGTCAATATGAACTTCGGGGTTGGTATTGTCGCCTCCGTAGCCGCCAATAACATTCATGATGACAATATCGTTACCATTGATATTGAAGAACTGCCATCTTGCAGCGCTTGGATCTGCTTTAGCCGCAATATTTTCTTGCAGCGTCACACCTACGATTTCATTGAGCATTTCTGCCCTCACCTTACCCGTGAAACCATGGAAAAAATTGTCACCATGAATGATTTAGAGATCAAGAAACTCTCACAAAGCTTTAGCCTGCCGCAGTATTGATCCTACTTCAGTTAAAAATCCAGCTCGCTTAAAACAAAAACCCCAGCCACATTGAAGTGACTGGGGTATATAAGAACTAACGAATTAATTAGCCTGCTTTGGTTTCTTTTTTAGGCTTTTTACGTTTGTCGGTAATTTCCCATTTGCCGTTGACGTATAAACCTGTCCAACCGGTTGGTTTTGCATCGACTTCTGAACGAACGTAATGCTCTTTCGATTTACGGCTAAAGCGAACTACAGTTGGCAAGCCGTCTGGATCGGCAACTGGCGCAGTGGCTAAGTATTGGAACTTAGGTGAGATACGGTCTTTGTATTCCACCATTTCCGCTACTAATGGCGCACGGGTTTCGCGAGATTTCGGGAAGTTGCTTGCTGCCATAAACAGACCAGAAGCGCCATCGCGTAAGACGAAATACGCATCTGAATTCGAACAAGGTAATTCAGGCAAGTGAACCGGATCTTCTTTAGGCGGCGCAACATCACCATTGCGTAAAATCTTACGGGTGTTTTTACAGTCTTCACTGGTACAGCCCATATATTTACCAAAGCGACCGTTTTTCAGCACCATGTCTGAACCACATTTGTCACACTCAACTAACGGACCGTCGTAACCTTTTGGTTTAAACTCACCAAATTCAACCACATAACCATCACAATTTGGGTTGTTACCACAAACGTGCATTTTACGAGTTTCATCAATTAAGTAAGCATCCATTGCGGTTTCACAAATCGGACAACGTTTTTTGGCGCGCAATGCTGCGGTTTCAACGTCTTCTTCCAGTACGTTGATAATGCCTTCTTCATCACCTAAGTTGATGGTGGTTTTGCAACGCTCTTTTGGTGACAACGCATAACCCGAACAGCCTAAGAACACACCCGTTGAGGCGGTGCGAATGCCCATTGGACGCGAACAGGTTGGGCACTGAATATCAGTTTCGACGATCTTATTTGGCGTCATGCCACCTTCCGATTCATCCAGATCCGCTTTTTCAATATCGGTAGTGAAATCGTCAAAGAAGTTATCCAGCACATCCGTCCAACCGGCTTCACCTTCGGCGATTTGGTCAAGTTTTTGCTCCATACGAGCGGTAAAGTCGTAGTTCATTAAATCGTTAAAGCTGCCATCTAGGCGGTCGGTTACGATCTCGCCCATTTTTTCAGCGTAAAAACGACGTTGATCGACTTTAACGTAACCACGATCTTGAATGGTTGAGATAATGGAAGCGTAGGTCGATGGGCGACCAATGCCTTTTTTCTCAAGCTCTTTTACTAATGCCGCTTCAGTGAAACGCGCTGGCGGTTTAGTAAAGTGCTGTTTAGGGTCCAGTTGTTGCAGAGATAAAGTATCCCCTACGCTTACCGCTGGCAGAAGTTGATCTTCATTTTTCCCCATTGGACGTTGCACGCGAGTCCAACCATCAAATTTAAGGATGCGACCTTTGGCTTTTAATGTGAACTCTTCGGCTTTGACGCTCACCGTGGTTGAATCGTATTTAGCGGGTGTCATTTGACAAGCGACAAATTGATTCCAAATTAGGCTATACAACTTATGCGCGTCGGCTTCCATTGCTTGCAAGTCGTCGGTTTTAACTTCGACGCTGGATGGTCGGATCGCTTCGTGCGCTTCTTGTGCGCCGGCTTTACTGCCATAAACTAACGCTTTGGCAGGCAGATATGCGTCACCAAACTCAGATTCAATAAGGCCACGACAAGCCTCTACAGCCTCTGAACTCAAGTTAGTTGAGTCAGTACGCATATAAGTGATGTAACCACCCTCATAGAGCCTCTGAGCGAGCATCATGGTCTTTTTCACACCATAACCAAGACGGGTACTGGCCGCTTGTTGCAATGTTGAAGTAATATAAGGCGCAGATGGCTTACTTGAGGTTGGGCGATCTTCACGCTTACACACTTCGTATTTGGCTTTATCTAATACCGCTAACGCCGCTTTTGCTTGCGCTTCGTTGACGGGTTTAAAAGCCGAACCATTTTGTTGGGCGACTAATAAACGGAAATTTGTGTTATCTGGCGTTTGAGTATCGGCATGAATATCCCAAAACTCTTCCGGAATAAATGCGTTGATTTCACGCTCACGTTCCACCAGCAATTTTACCGCAACTGATTGAACGCGACCGGCAGATAATCCACGCGCGACTTTTTTCCAAAGTAGCGGTGACACCATAAAGCCAACCACACGGTCAAGGAAACGACGCGTTTGCTGCGCGTTCACACCATCAATGTTCAGTTCGCCCGGTGTTTCAAACGCCTGTTGAATGGCATTTTTAGTAATTTCGTTAAACACTACACGTTTGTATCGCGAATCATCACCACCGATGATCTCACGAAGGTGCCACGCGATGGCTTCTCCTTCGCGGTCCAAATCGGTCGCGAGATAAATGCAGTCTGCATCTTTAGCAAGTTTTTGTAATTCCGCAACCACCTTCTCTTTACCCGGTAGGATTTGATAGTTCGCTTCCCAGCCATTGAAAGGATCAATCCCCATTTTTTTAATTAATGCGGCTTTATCTTTCTTTTTCTTGATGCGAGCTTTTTCTTCTGGGCTCAACCCTTTGGTTGAGATAGGTGTTGCTTTTTTGCCACTGCTCTGACCGGCAGTGGGCAAGTCACGTACATGACCAACACTCGACTTAACCACAAAATCTTTACCAAGATATTTGTTGATCGTCTTCGCTTTGGCTGGTGACTCCACGATAACTAGAGATTTACCCATAACTAAATTTACACATCCTCATCGGCTGCATTTGTACTAACTGCATGCACTTTTATAAAATTGCTTCTTTTTTTACTATCGAGTGAGTTTTAAATAAGATCAACCAATTTTTTCATATTTCTATCTAAATGAGCGACAACTAGACAAAAAACCCGCTTTTATTTCAATATGCTAACCGATTGCGATGCTTGCAGATAAAGGTTCGGATACAAATCGCGCCATCTTGGCTGACTTCGTCATTAATTTCCCTCCAGACTTCGCTCTTATATATATCTTGTTGGCTTTTTTTATTTACCTCAGTCGTTTTTTCGATTTACACTATGGTTATTGGCACTGCAAACTCGCCAATTTCTATTCACAAGCAGGTTTATTATGACTGAGAAAAAAAGCATTTCAGAATTCGAACTTCTTCTTATTGCCAATCAGGTGATCCAAGAAAATGAAAACTACATCGAAGGTATGCGCGCCACATCGGTAACCGAAAAAGACGATGTTTTGATCTTTAAAGGTGACTATTTTCTAGATGAGCAAGGCATTCCGACCGAAAAAACCATGGCGGTGTTTAATATCTTTAAATACCTTGCACTACACCTGTCAAAAGAATTCACTCTCGAACACACGGTTCACTAGGGGCTGTTAATCTTTCGTGGTTGTTTTTGCTGCGAATTGTTGGGTTTTTATACAGGGAAAAGGCTTTGTGGTGTAGCTGGCTACACGAAAAGCCGATGACGAAGTAGAAAAGACCAACAAACGCAGCCCGAAGGGTTCGGCTAAAAGCCTTTTACTCTTCGTTAAGTCTCATTTACTTAGAATAACTAGGCTTCAATCGACTTGCCTCGATTAAAAGGCTTTTATCTCGAACAAAATTTAATCACGAAAGATCAACAGCCCCTAAGTCTGTTGACGGCTCGATAGTGATAACCAATGGTAATAGCACGATTGGTTAATACCCAACCTAGAAACATACAAAAATGCCCTAGTGATAAGCTAGGGCATTTTTTAGCAATTTAGACTGCAATCTTACTTCGATTTACGTAAGAATATTGACCAGAACCAACCACCCACAAATACGCTACCACCAATGATATTACCAATCGTCACCGGAATAAGGTTATTGGTGATGAAATCCATCATATTTAAATCGGCGAACTGACTAGCCGTTGTGCCCGTCATCTGCCAAAAACTGTCTGGAGCAAAGGTTTTGATCCCAATCGCAAATGGAATTTGGAACATATTGGCAATACTATGTTCAAAGCCAGATGATACGAACATGGCAACCGGCAAGATCAAAATCAACATTTTATCGGTCACTGTACGACCGGCATAAGACATCCAAACACCAATACAAACCAATAAGTTAGCCATAGTACCAAGTGCGACAGCAGAGGAAAAACTGTGGTGCATTTTATGCTGCGCGATATGCATCGCATTAATACCGATACCGCCGTTATCGCTCATATATTGCTGAGCAATTAACATAATAACAACCAGCATAAGACAGCCGACTAAGTTACCAAAGTATACATAAATCCAGTTTTTAACCAGTTGGCCCCAAGTGATAAGGCCGCTGGCTTTAGCCACCACGGTCAAGGTTGAGCTAGTGAACAACTCACTGCCAGTGACCACAACTAAAATCAGACCTAAACTAAACGCAAGGCCACCAACAAAGTGTGAAAAGCCAGGTGCGACATCTTGTGTGCCACTGGTGACGGTGGTGTAAAAAATAAACGCGATACCAATATGTATGCCTGCGGTAACCGCCAGCATAAAGGTTTTAAAAAATGGTTTCTTTACTTTGTAAGCTCCGGCTTCCGCCGCTTTCTGCGCCATTTCAGCTGGCATCAGTGATTCGAATTGATTATGTTCCATTGCTCTCTCGTAACATTTTAGGTACAGGATTAATTTGGGAGGCTGATATTGCACGTTACTGTGATAAAATTCAAGTTTTTATATCAACAGGTAAAATAATTATTTCCTTAAGCTTTTTTGCGCTAAAACATCTTCATTAACTCAAGAAAACAAACGATACAGTATAAAAATGGTACAAAACTTAAATAATGCGACTTTTTTGATGAAAAAAAAGCCCACAAATCTGTGAGCTTATTCCATTTAAATCGAGATAGAGCGATTTAACGTTCGCGATCGCCGCTAAATAATCAGTCTCTAAACAATCGGTCGTTGACCACGCGATAACAATTTTAAAAATACATTGTCTGCGGTTTTGGCAGCGGTACCGGCAAATTTGTCGGACAGCTTCTTCTTCTTCACATAGTGCAATGCTAATACGGCTTTTTGCTTGGTCGCGTCGATAATCAAATCATCTGAAGTTTTGATCTCATCCACCAAGCCAAGCTCGAACGCTTTCGAACCAAACCAATGTTCACCTGTCGCCACTTTATCTAAATCTAACGCTGGACGATGTTCATGAATAAAGTCTTTAAATAGCACATGCGTTTCTTCTAACTCGAGTTTGAATTTATCGCGTGCTTTATCGCTGTTTTCACCAAACATGGTCAAAGTGCGTTTGTATTCGCCGGCGGTGAGTTGTTCAAACTCAATATCGTTCTTCTTCAATACTTTATGAAAGTTTGGAATTTGCGCGATCACGCCAATAGAACCGACTATTGCAAACGGGGCCGACACAATCTTATCGGCCACACACGCCATCATATAACCACCGCTAGCGGCAACTTTATCTACCGCAATCGTGAGCGGTATATTGGCCTTTTTCAAGCGATCCAATTGTGATGAAGCCAAGCCATAACCGTGCACCATGCCGCCACCGGTTTCTAAACGAAGCAACACTTCATCTTCGGCCTTAGCGACAGATAAAATAGCGGTAATTTCTTCGCGTAAACTGCTCACTTCTTTGGCATCAATACTGCCATTAAAATCCAATACAAATAAATGCGGTTTACGATCAGATGTTAACTCCCCCGATTTGGCTTCTTTTTTGGCTTGTTTCGCTTGTTGTTTATGTTTGGCTTTATCGGCTTTGGCTTGCGCTTTATCCCGTGCTTTTAAATAGGTTTCGTCATGCAAATGATCTTCCAGTTGAGCAACGGTATCTTTATATTTTTCGCATAAATCCGTTACTTTAAGCTCACCAGTGGCGCTAGAGCCTTTACTGCCTAACAGTTTAATCCCAACAATTAATGCAATAACCGCGACAACAAACGTCACGATCTTGGCTAAAAACAATCCGTAATCCAACAAAAATTCCAATGTCATTTCCTCATATCCAATCAATTGGTGTATTGTATACCGAAAGCACGTCAAGATGCAGTTTTAGACTCAAATTATCCATTTATGCTCTGTACTTAACGTCGATTAAATAGAGTGTTTTTTCGTCTCTATTACTATTTTTTCTCTGCCTGCTCTGCGGGCTGCCCATAAGGAAAACGTTGTGAATTACACTATTCCCGCCAATGCACTCGAAGATAAGGTTATTTTAGTCACCGGAGCCGGTGATGGGATCGGCAGAGAAGCCGCGTTGCATTATGCTCAACATGGCGCCACCGTGATTTTATTAGGCCGCACCGTGGCTAAATTAACCTCTGTGTATGATGAAATTGAAGCCAAAGGTTATCCGCAAGCCGCCATCATCCCTTTAGATATGCAAGGCGCGACCAAGCAACATTATATCGATATGAGTGAGACCATTAAGCAACAATTTGGTCGTTTAGATGCGGTATTACATAATGCGGGAATGTTAGGTGTCCTGACCCCATTTGCACAAATTGAAGAATCAACCTTTGATGAAGTGATGCAAATTAATGTCAAAGCACAATTGTTGATGACTCAAGCGGTCTTACCTTTGATCTTAGCGGCTGAGCATGGTCGTATTGTGTTTACTTCATCCACTGTGGGTCATGTGGGCAAAGCTTACTGGGCCAGTTATGCGATTTCAAAATTTGCCACCGAAGGCATGATGATGACATTAGCCGACGAGTTAACCGATACTCAGGTTCGTGTGAATGCGATTAACCCAGGTGCCACTCGCACTAAAATGCGCGCTTCTGCCTTCCCAGCAGAAGATACAAATTTATTAAAAACGGCGGCCGATATTATGCCGCTGTATCTCTATTTAGTCAGTGATGAATGTGGCGATGTGCACGGACAATGTATTGATGCTCAGCCTAAATAAATCAGCTCGAGACTTGCCTCATTATTATTTCTGAGTCAATGAAACAAAATGCCAGCCGATGATAGGCTGGCATTTCTGTTTAATAACTCGGCGCTACGTCCAAAGCACCTACCATTACACACTCTTAACCTTCGCTTACCTTGAGTAATAAACTGCCATTATACAAAGCTTGTTTGAT
Organism: Vibrio sp. S11_S32; assembly: GCF_014694465.1. NCBI lineage: Bacteria > Pseudomonadati > Pseudomonadota > Gammaproteobacteria > Vibrionales > Vibrionaceae > Vibrio > Vibrio sp. S11_S32. Next base: position 80,244 of record NZ_JAAUWS010000003.1, read on the forward strand.
TAACGCTGCGCCTGGCATGGTGGTTTGGGTAAAGAAACGGCTTTCAGCCAATTGTACTTCCCTATGTTCTGGGTACAAGCTTTGCTGCTTTAAGGTCTCGACAATCACTGGATACAAAATCGACTTTGCATGATTAAGCGCGCCGCCAAGTAAGATTTTCTCAGGGCTAAAGATGTTCACCATCATGGCAATGCCTTTGCCTAAATCTCGACCCAATTGCTCAATCACGCCCTTAGCTAAGGCATCTTCATTTATTGAAGCCGAACAGATCGTTTCCATGCTGATGTTATTGATATCTAAACAGGAAGGCTCACCATTCGCAATCCGCGTTACCACCGATGCGCACACTGATTCGGCCGAAGCAATTGTATCTAAACAGCCCGTTTTGCCACATTGACAAACCGCACCATTGGGATCGATTTGAATATGACCCAGCTCACCAATATTACCATAACGGTTATAGATCAAACGGCCATTTAAAATAACCCCTGCCCCTACGCCTTGAAAGTTACTGATCAACAATGAGTTATCCACTTCTTGAGCATTACCAAATAACATTTCAGCTAATGCCCAAGCGCTCATGTCATTGGCAATAAAAACTGGCAGTCCTGTTTTATCGTAAATTTCAGGTCCTAACGCCAGTTTATGGATATGATAAAACGGCATTTGGATCACCGTGCCTTGCGCAAAATCAACCAGTGCCGGTAAGGTCAATGCAATGCTGGTGACTCGCTCAAGTTTATCAGCATAGTGTGCAAAAAAATGTTCGATTTCGGCTAATATTCTTACTAATAACGAGGTTTGATCTCGCTCTTCAATTGTTACTCGATGCTCAACCAACACCTTTGCGCCTAAATCATGCAGCGCAATGATCAGATACCCTTTGCCTAAACGAATAGATAAAAACTGCCAACCTTGGTTATTAGTTTGCAATCCAACCGCAGGACGACCTCGGCTAATCGACTCTTGCACCACTGTTTCATGGATTAAATGACCATCCACTAATTCACGTGAAATTTTAGTGATACTCGCCGGAGCCAAGCCGCTCAATTTGGATAGGTCAATACGCGATATAGGCCCATATTGGTCAATCAGCTTATAGACACGACCGCTGTTTATCTGCTTAATTTGATCAATATGACCAGGCTGAGCCATGTACATAACGCACTCCAAATGAAATCCAATAGCTAATTTTTTTACACTGCGAACTAATTGTGAAGCCTAAAGGCAACGGAGCGTGACAAGTATCACGTTATAATTTTTTTTCAGCCTAAAATAAGCATTTTTATATTCAATCTCATTGATTTTATGTATGCAAGCATGCGTTTAAAACAAGGTAATGAATCGTTTACATCAGATTAAACCGTTACAAATGTTCACGATAAAGTCATATTTTCACGATTAAAATAAACTATGCTGTTTTAAAATAAACTATGCTATGTAAGCCACAAAATAATAATTTACCCATCAAAATTACGCTTGTTTAATGATAACTTGGGAATAATTTCACTCGTGTGCTCACCTGTCTATCTCGATGTTTTAAACCAACATATCGGCATTTGGGCTGTAATCAAAAATGGAGTTTTCATGTCAAAAAAATTAAGACGTACTAAAATTGTCACTACTTTAGGTCCTGCCACCGATAAAGAGAATGTACTAGAGGAAGTCATCAAAGCTGGCGCCAACGTGGTACGAATGAACTTTTCCCATGGCTCGGCGGAAGATCATATTATTCGCGCAGAGAAAGTGCGCTCAATTGCCGCTAATTTAGGCATTCATGTCGCCATTTTGGGGGATTTACAAGGCCCTAAAATTCGCGTTTCGACATTTAAAGACGGTAAAATTCAATTAACTATTGGTGATAAATTCACTTTAGATAGTGAAATGGCCAAAGGCCTCGGCGACCAATATGCCGTCGGTGTAGACTATAAAGCGCTACCAAATGATGTGTTTGCGGGAGATATATTGCTGCTTGATGACGGTCGGGTACAACTTAAAGTGTTGTCGGTTGAAGGCTCCAAGGTAAATACCGAAGTCACCGTTGCCGGCCCTCTATCCAACAATAAAGGCATCAATAAAAAAGGCGGAGGCTTATCGGCTGATGCTCTGACCGAAAAAGACAAACAAGACATCTTAACCGCCGCGCAAATCAAAGTAGATTACTTAGCGGTGTCTTTCCCTCGCAATGGCGAAGATATGCATTACGCTCGCCGTTTAGCACGCGACGCAGGCTTAGAAGCAAAATTGGTAGCGAAGGTTGAACGCGCCGAAACCGTGGTCAGTGAAGCAACGATGGACGATATTATTTTAGCATCGGATGTAGTGATGGTAGCACGTGGCGATCTCGGCGTTGAAATTGGCGACGCGGAGTTAGTCGGTGTGCAAAAACAACTGATCCGCCGCGCTCGTAGCTTAAATCGTAACGTGATCACCGCGACCCAAATGATGGAATCGATGATCACCAGCCCTATGCCAACTCGAGCGGAAGTCATGGATGTGGCCAATGCGGTATTAGATGGTACTGATGCGGTGATGTTATCGGCTGAAACTGCGGCAGGGCAATTTCCGATAGAAACCGTCAAATCAATGGCCGAAGTTTGTGTTGGCGCTGAAAAAATGCCATCAATTAATGTGTCGAATTATCGATTAGACCGTAAGTTTGAATCGGCAGAAGAAACCATCGCGATGGCGACCATGTACTCTGCCAACCATATGCAAGGCATTACCGCCATGATTTCATTAACCGAATCTGGCCGCACGGCATTGATGATGTCTCGTTTGAGTTCAGGCTTACCGATTTTCGCTTTGTCTCGAAATGAAAGAACCCTAAATCGTGCCGCCCTTTATCGTGGTGTTACACCCGTATATTTCAACAACGACGCAGGCTCCGGTTTACCTTGCGCTATCGAAGCGATTAACACCCTAAAAGAAAAGCATTTATTGGTAAAAGGGGATATTGTGATCATTACTCAAGGTGATGTGATGGATCTGGTTGGCTCAACTAACTGTATGCGTATTATTGAAGTAGAATAATACCAATAAAATACATTACTCAATGTAAAACCAAACAAAAAGGAGCTAAATTAGCTCCTTTCTTACTTTTAATTTTTTAGCGTTACCTGCACTAAAATGGCTTACGAGCCTTGACGCTGCAAGGAATCATAAGACTGCTCTAATACTTCCCAGAACTGTTTTTCAAATCCCTTTTGGCGACCTGATGTCAATTCAGAAAAATACGATTGATACATCTTCCAAGCCCACGCATCAGCATCGACATTAGCGGGTGCATTTTTACGATAAGTGTCAAATCGGGTTTTTAATGTGTCCGGTGACAATTCATTCAAGATATATTGCAGTGCAGTGGCAGTGGCTTTATGGACTCGCTCATTGTGCGACTCTACCGATTTTAAACTCTCACTGATTGCTTGCGCTGGTTCTAAATGAAATAGACTCTTTTCGCCACCAAACATGACTTCCTCTGTTTCCTCTAAGCCTAACCCCATTTGCAGCGGATTATCTTGGATCGGTTGGAAACTGCGGTTTAACAAATGAAATTGACTATCTTGCCTTTGGTGTATGGCCAGTAAGCCTTGTAGACAAGCCTGTAAAGATTGTTTTTTTACATCGGTGACTGTTTGGCTATCCGTTGCCGTCATGCTTTGCTCCTTGTGCACTGAACTTTGCTGTACTTCTACTTCAATAGAAGTGGTTGGCGCTGTTTCGGGTGGTGTCTCACTGTTAGATACTGCCGCTTGAGTAACGGTTGGGGCTTCTACCTTGGCACTCGGGATTGGCGTTGTTTTGGCTGCAGGCACCTCCATATCCAATTGAGGGATATAAGATTGGGTGGTGCTTGTTTGGCTTGTCTGTTGAGTTTGAATGGATTGCTGACTTGATGCCTGATATTCATGCATCATTTCTACCTCGACCTCAACCATTTTGACATGCGCTTTAATCTGGTAAGAACCAATGCGAAAAACATCACCATTTCGGATCAATGTCGTATTATTTTGCTCAAATTTAGGCTCTTGATTATTAATGCCAATACCACCTTGCAAGTCCACCAGATGATACTGCTTATCGCTAAATGTGATCTGACAATATGGGGTGATCAAAGCATTATTTGGATCCGGTAAAACCCAATGGCAAGTATCATCGTTACCAATGAAACCACCCTGTTGCTTAAATTGAAATGAAGCCGCCCCACCGGTCTTCAATAAACGGGTATTCATAACAACAAAGGTTAAAAAAAGTTGCTCTTCCATATTCACTCCCTGACTACGCTTAGCGATGGAAAACTTGGATCTTATCCCAATCAAAGTAATTAGATAGTTACTACGGTTGGTATTCAATGGCCTCTAGATGCATGTCATCCTCCTACTCAGAGTTAACTAAGTAGGTTATAGGGCTAATAGTGGGATAAAAATCTGACGGGGAAAAGTAGCAGATTAGTTTCTGCGACACGGTTAACTTAACTCAAAAATAAATCATCTTTGAACGACATTTATTCGCTATCTAACCAACGTTTATTGTCTCGAATATAGGCAGATGAATGAATCAGATCCGGTTTACTCTCTAAGCTCAGCAGCAATTCAACGTATTTTTTTCCCGCTTCTATTCCGAGTTGATAATCGAACTCGAGATCATCTAACTTGCTCAATAAAGATGAGGATCTTAATGGTTGCTCAGGGGCAATCTGCAGTACATAACAATCATCGGGTGGATTGAGCATAAAGTTATGTGTCATCGAATAGGTTTGATGATGCACCATCAACATATCCATCAAACCGGAATCAAACTGATCACCCATTAAATGACACAAACGGTACACATCACTGCCGCCGAATAACCAGCGCCCACCATTTAATAACGGCTTTGGCTTGTCAGTTACGATTTCAAGGGATTTCGCAATGCGTTGCTGGAGAAATCCACTAAAATCTTTGCGCCACCCCGCGGTTCGATTGACGATCCGTGTTTGAATCGCTTCAAAATGATTATTTAAGCCCACTCGATTAAGAAAAGATTCGTGACTTTCCTCTTCCATATCTATTGGCAAGCCAACTGGTTCGGTACGGATCACACTTATCATACGCGCACCCTGTCGCCAAGCTTCTTGCGTGGGAATCGATGCCGACACGCCACCATCAACATAACACTGACCATTAATTTGTACTTCTTTACGATATAAGCCAGGGATCGCACAAGTGGCTCGCAAGACATCCCGCCAGTTGGTGGTCATTATCGGTAAATATTCATCATGTAAACTGGCGACATTAGTGACCGCCGCATAAGCCTGCCGCTCGCCTAGAGAAAAACGCGCCACATCCATATCAAGTAAATATTGAGGCGTATGCAGAAGCTCGAAAGCCCAATCAAGATCGAGTCGTTGTTTATTACGGATATGAGAAAATAAGCGGAAAAATTCAGGGCGAGTCGTTAAATCAGTAATGAAAGCTTTACCTAGACCAGATTGACGCGAAAGGAAAGATGCAACATTTAATGCCCCAGCGGATGTACCATAAAAAACATCAAATGGATCAATGGCTGCCGCTAATAAACTGTCTAATACTCCAGTGGTAAAAATACCTTTTTGACCACCACCTTGGGCGATTAAAGCATGCCGTCCGTTGGCATACTTATTAAGGATCGTGTGATCGACAGAAATATCTACATCCGTTACAACGCCACTGTTATTCACACAACCTCCATGTTACATCAACTAAAGAAACGCTTAGCGATGTGTAGCAACGATCACGACAAAAATTGCCAAGAAAACCATAATGCTACCAATCACAGATAAAGCAATTTTAAAATCACGACTCATAATAATACTCCTAGAGGTAAAAACAACTGAAATTCTAACACGAATCAACAAGTAAGAGGTGAGCAAATCACAACAATAAAATAACTTTTCTATCCTGCTCACTATCTAGTCATTACGCGACTAACTCAGTATAAATTGGCATAAAATATCGTATCAGTTCAAATATTGGCTATTTATTCATCAATAAATCTGACAATTTAAACAATATTTATCTTATGCTTTATTCGACAAAAGCAGTTTATAACACTAAAAATTAACAATTAGTTGGTTGTATGTAACATCATGATAAAAATATCAAGATAAATACTTTATACTGCTATTAATACACCTTAACAGTTACCTATTGCGTTCTTTTTTATCGGTCGATACTCTGAGAGTGCATAACAGCGCTTTTTCCTGCTACTACTGACAATATTTAGAATAATAACCTGATTTGTTAGTCGCCAATTAGAATAAAAAACCGACGGTATTCGGTGCGGCTGACTTGGATAAATACCGCTACAGAGGATGTAAATATGAAACGAGAACAATGGGGCTCACGTACGGGCTTTATTCTAGCCGCGGTTGGCTCTGCCATCGGCTTGGGCAATATTTGGCGCTTCCCATATATGGCGTATGAAAATGGTGGCGGTGCTTTCTTTATTCCTTACCTTTTTGCCATGCTCACCGCTGGTATTCCTTTTATGATTTTAGAATTCACCATGGGACACAAATTCCGTGGTTCAGCGCCGAAAACATTAGCCAAAATCCACGCTAAATTTGAGTGGCTGGGTTGGTTTCAAGTAATGATCGCCGCCGTAATTGGTGTGTACTATGTTGCGATCATCGGCTGGGCTATTTCTTATGTTGGTTTAGCGGTCGATCAAAGTTGGGGCGCTGATCCTAACGCTTATTTCTTTAGTGAATATCTACAACTCGGTGATGGTAACAGTCCAAGCCAACTGGGGAGTGTGCAATGGCATATTGCGATTCCTATGATTGTAGCTTGGGGCATTACCTTTGCGGCACTTTTCAGTGGTGTTAAAGGCGGGATTGAACGTGCCGGCAAGATCATGATGCCCGTTCTATTTATCATGGTCTTGGCGCTGATTGGTCGTATGGTGTTCCTTCCTGGTGCGCTTGATGGTCTTAACTACTTATTTGAGCCTGATTTTAGCAAGCTAAGCGACCCAACCGTGTGGGCCGCTGCCTATGGGCAAATATTCTTTACCCTTTCTGTTGGTTTCGCCATTATGCTGGCTTACTCAAGTTATCTACCAGAAAAATCAGACATCACCAATAATGCTTTGATGACAGTATTGATTAACTGTGGTTTCTCTATCGTATCCGGTATTCTGATTTTCTCTGTGCTTGGCTATATGGCACAAGGACAAGGCAAAGAGTTAACCGAAGTGGTCACCGCTGGGGTTGGTTTAGCCTTTGTGACCATTCCTGCCGCTATCAACCTACTGCCAGCACCTTATATCTTAGGCCCACTGTTCTTCTTAGCATTAGTGGTTGCTGGCCTGAGTTCGCATATTTCAATTATGGAAGCGGTGACATCATCTATTATTGATAAGCTTAAGTTATCACGTAAAAAAGCGGTATCCATCGTGTGTGGTACAGGGCTATTAGTCTCGCTTTCATTTGCCACTAACGGGGGTCTACTTCTATTGGATTTAGTCGACTTCTTTATCAACAATATTGCTCTATTGGCTAGTTGTTTAATTGAGTTAATCTTGGTCGGTTGGTTGTTTAAAGTTGCCGACATCCGGGATTATGCCAATAAGATATCGGAAGTGACTATTGGGGTTTGGTTTGATTTATGTATCCGTTTCCTAAGCCCTGTCATTATTGCTTATATCTTTGGCAGTAAAGTCATTGATACCGTTAATGAAGGTTATGGCGGTTATGGGCAATTCGATTTGATGTTACTCGGCTGGGGCTTATTAGCTGCCATGCTAGTCATCGCCATTATCATTAACGTAACCAACAAGAAAGAGGCCTAATATGACAACAGGTGCCATTATTATGATGATCATTGGTCTTGGTATTACTTGGGGCGGCGCTGCTCTTTGTATCCGCAGAGCAATGAATAGTAGTAACCAATAGCGAGTACTCAAACTGAGTACATGAGATAAAATAAAGCCCATTTCCTCAATTGAAGAAATGGGCTTTTTATTTATAAACTCAATAGCAATGATTTAGTATTCGAACTCAATATTCAACTACTGTGGTCGAAAACTTCTTATCATGCCAAGGTGGATTTGAGTGAGTAAGGTATTGAGCGCCACTGTATAAAACATAGCCCCCTAACGTTGCCACACTTAAATATATCTTTTGAAATTCACGCTTTAAGTAGCGCGATTGTGTCATCGGTTCATCGGTTAACGACTCGACCGAAAGACGCAAAAAATATCGTGAGAATGAATTGCCAAGCAATCGATAACACAGCCAGTGATACCCCATATAAACGCCAATCGTAATAAACAACACGCTGATGATAATAAGCAGCAAAACCGGTAAGGCTATCGCATCATGAAACGAAACCGAGACACCTGTACCTTGGGAAGCATACGCCAGTACCCCACTGTAGATCTCACTCGCTATTTTGGCAAACATCTGCACAATAGCGAGATCGATGACAAATGAACCGGTTCGTTTATATTTTTGCTTAAAGCTCATTCATTAACGACCAAGCTTAGAGTTAATCGCTGCTTTGTATTTGGCAGCTTGTGCGCCGTAAATCGCTTGGATAGCCGTATCACCGACTTTCACTAAGCCTTTCGCGCCCAGTTCTTGTGTCCAGTGATCGTTACCTAATACTTTACTACCATCTTTTACGCTGATACGTAAACGAGTAATACAAGCATCAACATCGTTGATGTTGTCTGCGCCACCAAGAGCTTCAATCATGGCATCAACTTGGGTATCGCTGCTACCTGATTTTTCTGCCGCTTTAGCTGCATGGAAATCTTTCTTAGAAACCACTGCAATCGCACTACCTTTACGACCTGGAGTTTTAACATCGAATTTCACGATGTACCAACGGAATAGGAAGAAGTAGATTGGAGCATAAAAAGCACCAACGATTGGAATGTAGTACCAATTGTTTGCCGTACCCGTTAAGCCTGGCAACATACCAAATAAGCTGAAGTCAATGAAACCACCACTAAATGTCATACCAACTTTCACGTTTAACAAGTCCATAAGCATGAACGAGATACCCGCTAGTGGCACGTGGATCAAGTAGTAAAGTGGTGCAGACAAGAATAGGAATGTGAACTCAATTGGTTCAGTAATACCTGTCAAGAATGCGGTTAATGCGATAGAGAATAGTAAACCACCCGCTACTTTCTTGTTTGCATCATCGGCTAGTGTGTACATCGCGTACGCAGCTGCTGGAAGACCAAACATCATGAATGGGAATTTACCCGTCATAAAGTTGGTTGAAGAGAATTGTGAGTAATCGCCGCTTGCAAGTGAAGCGAAGAAGATATTTTGCGTACCTTTAACCACGTGACCGGCAATGTGTGCAGTGCCACCAATCTCTGTTTGCCATAGTGGCAAGTAGAATACATGGTGAAGACCAACAGGGATCAAAGAACGTTCAACGATACCAAAGATAAATGAAGCAATATAACCGTGGCCAGAAGCTGTCATATCACCAAGAGCAGCACCGATAGAACCGAATACTGCGCCAATGTAAGGCCAGATGAATACAAGCGCGATACCGTAGAACAATGCCGCAAAAGCAGAGATGATCGGAACGAAACGAGCACCCGCAAAGAAGCCTAGGTAATCTGGAAGAACGACATCATGGTATTTATTATGCAGTAGAACGGTGAAACCACCCGCAATAAGACCGCCAAATACACCCATGCTTAACGTATTAGAGATACCTAAAATATCACCTAAAATACCAGCATAATGGGTCCCCATCAGTACCACTGTATTACCATCTACCATGCCAGATACTGCAAGTGTCTTAGCAATAGCAACGTTCATTACTAGGTAAGAGATAGCAGCAGCAAGAGCGGCAGAACCTTTCTCAGCACGAGCAAAACCAATGGCAATTGCAAGCGCAAATAGCAGTGGAATGTTACCGAAAACAACATCACCGGCAGCAGTCATAACTTGCAGGAAGTTATTCAGTACCGTACCGTTTTGTAAAATTGAAATTTGGTATGCATCAATCATACTCTGATTGGTGAAACTTCCCCCGATACCCAGCATAATACCTGCTGCTGGCAACAGCGCTATCGGAAGCATTAAAGCTTGCGATAATTTACTAAAAAAGGCTTTCATAACCCCTTACTCCTTAAATTATAATTATGTTTACTAAATATTACAAAAACACCTAGTGGGCGTACCTTATTCGCCCTTGTATAGCTTGTCAAACCATTCAACCCTCGTAAGCGTAAAGACTGTGTTTTTTTTGATCTCATTTAATTTTTGTATCGAAAAAAAGCTTTAAATATCAATAAAGGTGACCATGATCACATATTTTAAAAACCAGATAGATGGCTAAAAAGTAGACGATATTTATAATTTTTAACAGTTATTAATGACGATTAATAAATAATTCTTGAAAGTTTAACGTGGTTGTTTGCTGTACAGTTTCTAAATCACACTGTTGTAATTTTGCTAGCTTTTTAGCCACATCGACCACATAAGCCGGTTGGTTTTCTTTGCCTCGATGCGGAACCGGTGCGAGGAAAGGTGAGTCAGTTTCAATCAATAATCGCTCCAAAGGCAAACGTTTCACCACTTGTTGTAATTCTTTGGCTTGATTAAAGGTGATAATGCCTGACAAGGAAATATAAAAACCGAGTTCCATTGCTGCTTCTGCAAAGGCTAAGTCTTCAGTGAAACAATGGATCACCCCACCACATTTTTCAGCATGACCATTTCTGAGCAGATCTAAGGTTTCAGCCCGAGCATTACGTGTATGGATGATCAGAGGTTTATTGACTTCTACTGCTAATTCAACATGCTGCTCAAATAATTCAGTTTGGCGCACAGCGGTTTCAGGTTGATAGAAAAAATCAAACCCCGTTTCACCTATTGCTACCACCTTGGGATTGGCAGCAAATGCTTTAAATTGCGCGTAATCAAATTCACTTTCACAATCGAGTGGGTGCACACCACAAGAGGCATACACGTTATCGAACGCTTCGATCATGTTAAGCATATTTGGAAAGGCTTCTAAGGTCACGCCAACACTCAGCATTTGTTCTACCCCAACCTGTTTTGCTTTGGCAATGACATCGGCTACATCAAGGTGCAAATCGGTATAATTAAGTTTGTCTAAATGGCAGTGTGAATCGATATACATGTGAGTGCATTCCCAAATTAGAGATGAATAAAAGTAAAAATAGAATAAGAGGCGCGTTAAATCAAAACCCTAGCCACTGCAAAATCGGTACATTTAGTCGTACCCTTTCAAATCAGCTAGGTTTAAGCATTAAGCTAGTGTGAACTTTAGCAGCCAATCGACAATCAGCAATTCAGTATTGAGCCCGCTGGAAGTGCTAAGCAATTGCTGCAGTTTCACTAATGCATGATATTGCTCATAAGCCAATTGGTAAGGTAAAAGCTGAGATAGTTGAATGAAATCGGAGTTATTAATCTCGGTTAATATTCCAAAATGAGATTTTTGCACATCACTCAAAATGTAGGTTAACCAACGAATTTTATCCAACGGTTCTAATTTGAATAAGGTTTGTGCCTCGGTAATATTAACTTGCTTGGTTTGTACAACCTTGAGTAGTAATCGTTGTAATTGTTCAAATTCTTGAGTTTTCTTTTGTTTAATAAACTCAACCGCGAGTAATGGGGAATCGGCGTACATTTTAATATGCTGCCAATCCGGCGGAATTTGATTGTCGAGCGTCGGTTGAGTGCTTAACCAACTCAACAGTGCCTCTTTATTCAACGCACCTACCAACCATGTTTGGCAACGGCTAGTAATGGTCGCTAATAAGCGGGATTTATCGGTGGTCAATAAAACAAAATGACACTGCTCGGGTGGGGTTTCTAATGTTTTTAATAATGCATTCGCCGCTGACTCGTTCATCGCTTCAGCCGGTGAAATAATAATAATGCGTTTACCGCCCAACTGTGACGACTCTAACGCTAATCGATTCGCTTCTCGAATTTGATCAACGATGATATTTTTGCCTTCTTTCTCAGGTCGGATCCAATGGATATCCGGATGATTTTCACCTTTACTCAACTCACAACTATGACAAAATCCACACGCTTGTTGCTCGCTGTTTTTGCACACCACCGCCATTGCTAATTTTTCGACAATATCCTCGATTCCAGTGCCTGATTTGGCTTGGCATAATATGGCATTAGGCAAAGCGCCTTGTTGTAAAAGGTCTTGCCAATGCTGCCATGTAGAGACTAACCAAGGATATTCTGACATCAAAAAGTACTCCTAGTTAGCGGATATAGAGTGTTGAAACCAAGTATTTAAGGCATGGCGAATATCTGCCGTCACCGATTCTAAATCTTGATTGGCATTGATAGTGATAATCGTTGGATCTTGTTGCGCCGCTTGTAGGTAACGATCACGGGCACGCTCAAAAAAACTCAGATCCATTTTTTCGATACGGTCAAGTTCACCTCGGCCTCTGGCGCGTTGTAAGCCAAGCTCTGGATCGATATCAAGATACAAGGTTAGAGCGGGTTTAAAATCCCCTAAGGTGATCTGTTTCAAGTTTGCCATGATGTCAGCTGGGATCTTACGACCACCACCTTGATAAGCTTGAGAAGATAAATCATGGCGATCACCCAATACCCAGCGCCCTTGAGCCAGAGCAGGCTTAATCACGTTCTCAACCAATTGTACTCTTGCTGCATATATGAGTAATAGCTCACTAATATCTTGCAGTTGCTCACCATCGTGATCATCTTTAACTAAGCTACGCATTTTCTCTGCCAGCACGGTTCCACCCGGTTCGCGGGTTTGGGCGACATCACTGAGACCTTGCTCGGAAAATACATCCAGAATGGTACTAATCGCGGTACTTTTACCCGCCCCTTCTAAGCCTTCGACTACCACAAATTTTGGATTACTCATTATTTAATTCTTATTCGCTTTTAAGGTTCTAAGATAACTGCGTACAGCTCGATTATGTTCAGCCAATGATGAGGTAAATACATGACCGCCATTACCACTGGCGACAAAATACAGATAATGGCTTTTCTCTGGATTTAACGCCGCTTGGATAGATTCCACTCCTGGCATTGCGATTGGCGTTGGTGGCAAGCCATTAATCACATAGGTATTGTAAGCCGTTGGGGTGCGCAAATCTTTACGCGTAATATTGCCGTCATATTTATCGCCAATGCCATAGATCACGGTAGGATCAGTTTGTAATCGCATGTGGCGGTTTAATCGATTAATGAAAACCGATGCAATACGTTTACGCTCCGATTCAATCGCGGTTTCTTTTTCTATAATAGAAGCCAACGTGAGTGCTTGATATGGGGTTTTCAGCGGCAAGTTTTTCTCACGGTTTTTCCATGCCAAATCAAGTTCGCGGTTTAACGCATGATGAGCACGTTTTAAAATTTCGAGATCGCTCATGCCTTCGGTGTAATGGTACGTTTCAGCTAACAATAAACCTTCTAATTTGGTTTTATCTTCGCCAAGATATTGCGCAATTTCAGCTTCACTCATGTTTTGAGTTTTATGGATTAAGCCTGGCGCATTTTTCAGTAACGGGAGCCACTCATTAAAGCGGCTGCCTTCAATAAAGGTGATGGAGAATTGATGTTCTTTGCCTGAAACCATTGTGGTTAATAGTGACTGTAATGATTGCTTTGGCATCACTTGATACGTTCCCGCTTTCAGATGCACCAAATTTGGATATAAACGCGGCAATAAGCGAGTAAAAGGCGTTGATTGCAACCAATTATCTTGCTCCATTGTTCGCAATGCAATGCGTAACGTCATGCCATGAGAGATGGTTAACAATTGTGGCGAACTCACTGCAACAGGCTGTTCGATATAATGTTGCACTTGCGCTTTGGCATAGAACACCACCGCGGTTGCAGCTGCAGCTAATAGCACAAGTAAAATAAGTAATTTCTTTATCACGAATTTAGTCTCTCCTGAAATTGACGTGTTTGGTTTCCAATGGGATAACAATATTGCGGGTTATCTTTTTTAGCTAAATGGCTATTGCCTGTGTCAATCTTCACCACTGGTACAATGCCATGCAGCGCATTGGAGATAAAGACTTCGTCAGCGCCGAGCAAATCCGCCAACACATAATTAGCCATGTTAACGTTTAAGTTGAACGATTGGGCCAATTGTAAAACTTGCTGACGCATCGTACCTGTCACACCACAAGAACTCAAATCCGCCGTGTACAGATGATTGTTTTTTATCCAAAATAAATTGGAAGCGCTGGTTTCGATCACCTGTTGATTGATATCACACACCACCACATCATCATAACAAGTGTGAGCAAATTTGGACTTGATCAGCACTTGCTCTAAACGATTATTATGTTTAATCCCAGCCAGCATCGGGTTGAGACCGAGCGACAAATCACTGATGCCAAGTTTGATACCATTTGTCTGCCATGCTTGGTAGTGTTGCGGGTAATCAAAAGTATGAATAGTGATCAAAGGAGTATCGGCACCAATCGCACTGTAACCTCGTCCGCCACATCCACGGCTAATATGTAATTTCAGCCCACTTCGTATAATTGATGATGCCAATGAGGCTTGTAAAATAGGTTCAAGCGCAATAGCTAGCCACTGCTGGACTTGTTTCCAATCAGGGAGTGGCATTTGCAGCACTGATAGCGCTTGTTCTAAACGCTGTTGGTGTAAAGCCCAATGCTGAATATGTCCATTGACCACCAGCATAGTGGTAAAGCAACCATCGCCATATTGAAATGAACGGTCGCTTATCGCGATCTCGGTTTGTGGCTTACCATTGACATAAAACATTGAGTTTCAATTCCATTTTACAATTCAATAAAAACGGCCTAATGCTAACGCATTAAGCCGTTTTTTTCATCTTATCAAACAATAAATACCCGACAGATATTACAGTCGTTTAAAGATCAATGAACCGTTAGTACCGCCAAAGCCAAATGAGTTACATAGAGCGTACTCCATATTTTCGACTTTACGCGCGGTATGAGCAACATAATCTAGATCACAACCTTCATCAGGGTTATCGAGATTAATGGTTGGCGGTACAATTTGATCGACCAAACTCATCGCAGTAATGATCGACTCAACCGAACCGGCCGCGCCAAGTAAATGACCCGTCATAGATTTGGTTGATGATACCAAGACAGTTTTACACGCTTCTTCACCAAGAGCACGTTTAATCCCAAGGGTTTCGGCCACATCGCCCGCAGGAGTCGAAGTACCATGAGCATTGACATAACCGATTTTATCGCCGGTAATGCCAGCATCGCGCAGCGCCGCTTCCATTGCCAGCGCACCACCAGAGCCATCAGCACTTGGTGACGTCATGTGATAAGCATCGCCACTCATACCAAAACCGACAATTTCGCAGTAAATTTTTGCGCCACGAGCTTTCGCGTGTTCGTATTCTTCAACCATCATCATTCCAGCACCATCACCCAGCACAAAACCATCACGGTCTTTATCCCAAGGACGAGAAGCTTGTTGTGGTTCATCATTACGACTTGATAATGCTTTAGCCGCGGCAAAACCACCCATTGCAAGTGGGGTTGAAGCTTTTTCAGCGCCACCAGCAAGCATTGCGTCAGCGTCGCCATAAGCGATCATACGTGCCGCGTGACCAATATTATGTAAACCTGTGGTACAAGCGGTTGAAATCGCAATATTTGGACCTCGTAGACCGTTAATGATAGACAGGTGCCCTGCAATCATATTGACGATGGTTGATGGTACAAAGAATGGACTGATTTTACGCGGACCTTTAGTCTCTAGAGCAACGGCGGCTTGTTCAATGATACCAATGCCGCCAATACCAGAACCAATCGCCACCCCAACACGGGCGTTATTATCTTCTGTTACCACTAGACCTGAATCTTTAAAGGCTTGAATACCCGCAGCGATACCGTATTGGATAAATAAATCCATTTTACGCGCATCTTTTTTCGACATGTACTCTTCACAGTTAAAATCTTTAACTAGACCTGCGAAACGAGTACTGAAATTGGTGGCATCAAAGTGTTCGATATTTACAATACCACTTTGACCGGCTAATAAGGCTTTCCAAGAAGAATCAACGGTATTACCAACCGGTGATAACATCCCCATGCCTGTAACTACTACACGACGTTTGGACACGATTTTTTCTCCGGAGAATTATTGAGAGAATGTGAGAGATATAAAAAGAGAGGTGTTCAATAGATAAAACTCAGGCGGTCTAGGAGACCGCCTGGGGATGTTATTATTACTGTGCGCTGTTTACGTAGTCGATCGCAGCTTGAACAGTAGTAATTTTTTCTGCTTCTTCATCAGGAATTTCAGTATCGAATTCCTCTTCTAAAGCCATTACTAGCTCTACTGTATCTAATGAATCAGCACCTAGATCATCAACGAAAGAAGCTTCATTTTTCACTTCTGCTTCATCTACACCTAGTTGTTCAATAATGATTTTTCTTACGCGTTCTTCGATGTTGCTCATTTTTCTTTTCCTATTACAGAGAGTTCGCTTAAATGCGATGTTGACAGTAGTTTATGCAAAGTTAGAAAAGTTGCAAGCCTGACCTTACTGGTCGAACCACAATTTTCCACTTTTTTACTGAAAATTAATATATTTTTGACTTAAATCATACATGTGGCGATTAAAAAACCAACATATAGACTTAAACCATATACATACCACCATTTACATGTAGCGTTTCGCCAGTCATGTAAGCCGCATCATCTGAAGCTAAAAAGGCAACAACTGATGCAATTTCACGCGGATCACCTAAACGACCTGCTGGCACTTGTGCAAGTGTAGCAGCACGTTGGTCATCATTCAGTGCTTTTGTCATATCGGTTTCGATAAAACCAGGTGCAACTGTATTAACAGTTATACCACGAGAAGCCACTTCACGAGCCATTGATTTAGTAAAACCAATCACACCAGCTTTAGCCGCAGCATAGTTTGCTTGACCTGCATTACCCATGGTACCGACCACAGAACCTACATTTATAACACGACCGTGACGTTTTTTCATCATGCCACGAAGGACCGCTTTTGATAAACGGAAAATCGAAGTTAGGTTGGTATCCATAATATCTTGCCATTCGTCGTCTTTCATACGCATCAGCAAGTTATCACGAGTAATACCAGCATTGTTAACTAGAATATCAATAGCGCCAAATTCATCATTGATCGTTTTGATAGTGATAGCAACAGAATCAGAATCAGTCACATTAAGCGCTAAGCCTTTACCTTTATCACCAAGATAATCACTAATAGCTTGTGCGCCAGATTCACTGGTCGCGGTTCCAATTACAGTTGCGCCACGCTCCACTAATAACTCAGCAATGGCTCGGCCAATACCACGACTCGCACCGGTGACCAGTGCAATTTTACCTTCAAGCTTCATTTTATGTCCTTATTATCACGACAATAATCATCATTAAATAATTGTATTATCCCAACCAAAGGAATGAACGGTACCGATAATTGCTCTGGTTGAGACTCAATATTATCCGCGCGCGGCATCCAGTGATGCGACATCATTTACCGCTTGTGCCGTTAACGTCTTCACAATGCGTTTTGTTAAGCCGGTCAGAACCTTGCCTGGGCCGAACTCTAATAAGTTTTCAATACCTTGCTCATGCATGCTAACCACGCCTTCCGTCCAACGAACCGGGCTATGTAATTGACGAACAAGCGCATCTTTGATTTTAGCCGGATCGGTTTGTGCAATCACATCAACATTGTTGATCACCGGGATCATTGGCGCACTAAATTCAATGTCCGCTAATGCCAATGCAAGCTTCTCTGCCGCCGGTTGCATCAATGCACAATGTGAAGGCACTGAAACTGGTAGTGACAAGGCACGTTTCGCGCCCGCTTCTTTACATAATACCCCAGCACGATCGACCGCTGCTTTATTGCCCGCAATCACCACTTGACCTGGTGAATTAAAGTTTACCGGAGAAACTACTTCACCTTGCGCAGCCTCTTCACAGGCTTTGGCAATCGCTGCATCATCTAAACCAATGATGGCATACATTGCGCCAATACCCGCAGGAACCGCTTGTTGCATCAGTTCGCCGCGCAGTGCCACCAGCTTGATCGCTTGTTGAAAATCAATCACGCCCGCGCATACCAAAGCAGAATACTCTCCTAAGCTATGTCCTGCGATCAGTTGAGGTTGTTCCCCTCCCACTTCCTGCCAAACACGCCAAATCGCTACTGAAGCGGCAAGTAATGCTGGTTGAGTACGGAAAGTTTCGTTTAAATCTTCCACCGGGCCATTTTGAACCAAAGCCCAAAGATCGTAACCTAGTGCTTCAGATGCTTGGGCAAATGTTTTTTGGACTACATCGTATTGCTCACCAAGTTCGGCCAACATTGCGACACTTTGTGAGCCTTGTCCTGGGAATACTACAGCAAACTTACTCATTGCAAATTTCCTTTTACTTAAATGAAACGAGCAGACCACTTTAGATGATCTGCCAATAGAAATTAAAATTTAACCCTAGAACTTAACCAGAGCTGAGCCCCAAGTAAATCCACCACCAAAGGCTTCAAGCAATAGCATGTGACCACGTTGAATACGACCATCACGCACCGCTTCATCCAGCGCTGTTGGGACCGTGGCAGCAGAAGTATTGCCATGACGATCAAGAGTAACCACCACTTGATCTAATGACATTGCCAGTTTTTTCGCTGTGGCTGAAATAATACGCAAGTTCGCTTGATGCGGCACTAACCAATCGAGTTCGGTTTTGGCCATGCCATTCGCTTCTAAGGTATCTTTTACCAATCTTGATAATTGAGTCACGGCGACTTTAAACACTTCATTACCGGCCATGTGTAGCCAAGCATCGATAGGCTCACCACGTTTTGCTTCTTCTAGGCTCAATAACTCACCAAAACGACCATCGGCATGTAAATGCGTTGAGATAATGCCTTGCTCTTCAGAAGCACCCAGTACCACAGCACCCGCTGCATCACCAAATAAAATAATGGTGCCACGATCGGTTGGATCACAGGTTTTTGATAACGCATCTGCGCCGATCACTAACACATTTTTCGCCATACCCGATTTAATATGTTGGTCGGCAACCGATAATGCGTACACAAAACCAGTGCAAGCGGCCGATAAATCGAAGGCTGGACAACCGGTAATACCTAGCATTGCTTGCACTTGGCAGGCTGAAGATGGGAATTTATGACTGGCGGTACTGGTTGCTAAAATAATCAAGTCGATATCATTTTTATCGACACCTGACATTTCAATCGCATTTAATGATGCTTGAAAAGCCATATCTGCAACCGATTCATCTACCGCCGAGATACGGCGTTCACGAATGCCGGTGCGAGTGACAATCCACTCATCACTGGTATCGACCATTTTTTCTAAATCGGCGTTAGTACGCACCTGTTGTGGCAGGTAGCTGCCCGTTCCTAAAATTTTACTATTCATGCAGACTAATAATGCCTCTCGAGTAATACTGCTTCTAGACGATCGCTGATACGGCTTGGGACTTGCTGTTTGACTTCATGTACCGCTTCACCAATTGCATTGATAATAGCAGATGTATCTGCTTGACCATGACTCTTAATAACAGTGCCCCGCAATCCTAGCAAACTTGCACCATTATACTGGTCGGGGTTCAGTACTTTTAGCTCATTAAACAAGCTAGAAAATAATTTTTTTGCAATCCAGCCCTTTAACTTCGACGAACTAAAGTGGTTTTTGACTTTATCAAGAAATAAATGCGCAACACCTTCACAAGATTTTAAGCATACATTGCCGACAAATCCATCACAAACAACCACATCCGCTACATTATGAAACAGTTGATTGCCTTCAATATAACCACAATAATTGACTTCTTTGGTTTGGGTCAGAAGCTCTGAACAGCGTTTAACCAAATCATTGCCTTTAATTTCTTCTTCACCAATATTTAAGATCGCCACTTTAGGTCGTTCATTAATATGAATTTCGGCTAAAGCGCTACCCATAACAGCAAATTGAAATAAGGTGTCGGCATCAACCGATACGTTGGCACCGAGATCGAGCATCCAGGTTTTGTTACCAGTGGTGGTCGGCAAAACACTGACCAATGCAGGGCGATCGATACCGGGTAATAATTTTAGACGAAATTTTGATAACGCCATTAGTGCACCAGTGTTACCGCAACTCACGCAAGCATTGGCTTCATCATCTGCAACCAGATCCAAAGCAATACGCATCGAGCTGCCTACACTATTTCGCAGTGCAAGAGAAGGTTTGTCACAATTAGAAATGCATCTGTCACTATGTTTAATGACGAGACGATGGGTCGGACTAAATCCGATAGTGGTCAGTTGTTGCGTGATAAGCTCACGATCACCGACAAGAATAACTTTCAGCTCTGGGAAATGTGACAATGCCTGCACGGCGGCAGGCACTGTTACGCGAGGACCGAAATCCCCGCCCATTGCATCAAGTGCAACGGTTATAGTTTGCAAAGGTTAACCTTACTTATTGATAACCTTTTTGCCACGGTAAAAACCGTCAGCAGTCACGTTGTGACGTAGGTGAGTTTCACCTGAAGTTGCGTCTACAGATAATGAAGCTGTAGTTAGCGCATCGTGTGAACGACGCATGCCACGCATTGAACGTGATTTTTTACTTTTTTGTACGGCCATGACCCTACTCCTTTGTTTTTAGACGTTGGTGCTTTTATCAAGGACTAACGCTTCAAATTTTTTAAAACATCGAATGGATTCGGTTTGTCTTCTAGAAGTTCATCTGGAAGTTGACCAAATACCAAATTGTTTGATTTAACGCTACAAACAGATTCGTCATGCATTGCAATTTGAGGTAATTCTAGAATGAACTCGTCTTCCACTAATTTAATCAAATCCAACTCACCGTACTCGTTTAGATCTACCAAATCGTACTCTTCCGGTGCGTCTTGTTCACTTTTCTCATTATAATAAGGAGTACAAGTGAACTCTACTTCACACAAATGGGTGAAGTTTTGATTACAGCGTTGACACTCTAAATCAACTTCAACGTTAGCTTTACCAGAGATAACGGTGAGTCGCTGTTCATCTAACTCAAAACTCAATGTGACTTCTGCGTCACGTTTAACGCCTTCAGTTAACTCGGCAATTTGCTTTAATAAACTGACTTGGATTATACCTTGATAATCTAAGCGTTTTTGAGCAGATTTTGCTGGGTCTACTGTACGCGGTATTTTTACCTTTTGCATAGGGCGCGAATCTTATCCTTCAAAACAAATTTAGTCAAAGAAAAAGGTAAAAAACTTACACTTATTCTTGCCAATTTTTTATTTAAATCTTAGCTCGAATCAAATCTATATGACGCGAACCGCTAATTGCTTTATCGTAGCGCGTAACATTAGTCACCACTTTAGTGCTATAACCTTTATTAGCGTTACTGACTTTAGGTACAACCATAATGCAGCATACCAACTTAATTCTAGCCTCTACTTCCGTTTACCGAAAAGCCTTGCTAGAAAAATTATCGATATCCTTTAGCACACTCGAACCTCAGTGTGATGAAACCCCACTGGCTGGTGAAAGCGCGCAACAATTGGTGAGGCGACTGGCACAAGCAAAAGCGCAATCTTGCCATTTAAACCCCAACCAACATCATTTAGTTATTGGTTCCGATCAAGTTTGCGTGATTGATGACCAGATTATAGGTAAACCGCTTGATCGTGACAATGCTATTGCTCAATTATCCCAAGCCAATGGCCGTGCTATTACCTTTTATACCGGTGTGGCTTTGTATAACTCTGCCACCTCAGAATGTGAGGTACAGCTAGATACTTTTATCGTTCATTTCCGTCAACTAACCGTCAAACAAATCGAAAACTATGTCGATAAAGAACAACCTTTCTATTGTGCCGGCAGTTTTAAAAGTGAAGGCTTAGGCATTGCCCTGTTTCAACGCTTAGAAGGCATCGATCCCAATAGTTTAATCGGCCTGCCACTTATCACGTTAACCGACATGTTAGCGCGACAAGGGTTCGACGTACTTTAAACCAGCTTGTTTATTGGCCGCGTAATTTCGTTAACGCGGCTTCAAGCTTGGCTTCCATTGGCGCTGATATTTCAAATTTGTCTTCCGTCGCGGGATGCGTAAATTTAATATTAGCCGCATGCAGAAATAAGCGTTTCATGCCCACTTTGGCGGTGTAAGCATCAAAACGGCGATCACCATAGCGATCATCCCAAGCAATCGGGTGACCAACATATTGGCAATGCACACGGATCTGATGGGTGCGTCCAGTAATAGGACTCGCTTGAACCAAGGTCGCATGCTCAAATTTTTCTAATACTTTAAAGCGAGTTTCAGATGGCTTACCATTTGGGTTCACACGTACAATACTATTGACTTCGTTTTTAAGTAATGGTGCTTTAACTGATTTACAGCTTGGCTTCCATTGCCCCATTACCAACGCGAAATAATATTTCTGTACCGTCTTTTCGCGAAACTGAGCTTGCAGATGACGCAGCGCCGAACGCTTTTTTGCCACCAACAATATGCCCGACGTATCACGGTCAATACGGTGGACTAATTCTAAAAAGCGCGCATCGGGGCGCAACGCACGTAATGCCTCAATTGCACCAAATTTCAAACCGCTCCCACCATGTACCGCAGTACCAGAAGGTTTATTTAGAATAAGTAGGCTGTCATCTTCAAAAATAATACAGTTTTCAAGTTGCGACACTTTATCAAGCTTAGTACTCAACTGTGGAGCATCTTCTTCTAACGTGATCCTCACCGGAGGAATGCGCACCGAGTCACCCGCTTGTAATTTATATTCGGCTTTAATCCGTTTTTTATTTACTCGGACCTCTCCCTTACGCAAAATTCGATAAATCATGCTTTTTGGGATTTGTTTAAGTTGATTGCGCAAAAAATTATCAATTCTTTGCCCTGCCATATCGGCATCAATCTCGACAAATTTTATTTCAGTTTTAATTTCGTTCATAGCGCGTATTCTACCACTCAAATGGCGACATGTGTCACAATAATAACCAAACCATTATTACTATTTTATCCCGTTGACTAGTCATTGCACTGTAATTGTTCAAAAAACAACACATATACAGGCTAAAAAACTGATTTATAACGTTATTATCCATAATACAAATCACTATCCTAAGTGCATTGTTTAAAGTTAATCACAGGTTTTCCTATTTATTTACTCACTTTACAACAAAGCTGATTGCCGATATTTCTTGGCGCTGCTATAGTTCACACCTGCAAATGGTAGATTGAATATTTCCTATACAATTTCATCCCGCTCATTTGCAATTTTGAGTAGAAAGCTTCTTATGTGCGTGCTGCATTTGGCGTAAGACATAACACTAAGAAGATCAACTTATCGCCTACTCACGTAACCAATGCAGAAGTAATACCGACTCGAATCGGACCAGGCAGTCTTATATTGTCTGGTGACTATTGTGCCCCAGAGCATCCCCTTTACAGCCGTGAGGCTGAAGCCAAAGCCATGGGATCTGGCACCTTTGGACGACTAAAGCGATAAGCAATTATCACGAAGAAAAACAACGAGAAAAAACACAATGAAAAGAATGTTGATCAACGCAACTCAAAAAGAAGAGTTGCGCGTCGCATTAGTTGATGGTCAAAAGCTATTTGATTTAGATATCGAAAGCCCAGGCCATGAATCTAAGAAAGCAAATATTTATAAAGGCCGTATTACACGCGTAGAACCAAGCTTAGAGGCTGCATTTGTAGACTACGGAGCAGATCGCCACGGTTTCCTTCCCCTTAAAGAAATTGCCAAAGAATATTTCCCTGCTGGTTACACTTACCAAGGCCGCCCTAGCATTAAAGAAGTGCTAAAAGAAGGTCAAGAAGTAATTGTACAAGTTGAGAAAGAAGAACGCGGTCAAAAAGGCGCAGCCTTAACCACCTTCATTTCTTTAGCAGGCAGCTATTTAGTTCTTATGCCTAATAACCCTCGTGCCGGCGGTATTTCTCGTCGCATCGAAGGTGATGAGCGCACCCAATTAAAAGCCGCATTAAGCACTTTAGAATTACCACACGGCATGGGACTGATTGTTCGTACCGCTGGCGTAGGTAAAACAGCAGAAGAGCTTGAATGGGATCTTAAATTCCTATTAAAGCAATGGACTGCGGTTAAAGGCGCAGCGGATACCGCTCCTGCCCCGTTCTTAATTCACCAAGAAAGTAACGTTATTGTTCGCGCAATTCGTGATTATCTACGTCGTGATATCGGTGAAATCCTTATCGATAGCAACACCATTTATGAACGCGCTAAAGAACATATCGAAGTGGTTCGTCCAGATTTCGTTTCTCGTGTCAAAAAATACGATGGTGAGATCCCTCTATTTACTCACTACCAAATTGAAACTCAAATCGAATCGGCTTTCCAACGAGAAGTTCGTCTACCTTCTGGTGGTTCAATCGTTATTGATCCTACTGAAGCATTGACTTCGATTGATATCAACTCAGCGCGCGCCACCAAAGGCAGCGACATCGAAGAAACCGCATTAAATACTAACCTTGAAGCTGCAGATGAAATTGCTCGTCAATTGCGTCTACGCGACTTAGGTGGTTTAGTGGTGATCGACTTTATCGATATGACCCCAGTTCGTCATCAGCGTGAAGTAGAAACTCGCATGCGTGACGCGGTTCGTATGGATCGTGCTCGTGTTCAAATCGGTCGTATTTCTCGCTTCGGTTTGCTTGAAATGTCTCGTCAACGCTTGAGTCCATCTCTTGCTGAAGCGAGCCATCATATTTGCCCTCGCTGTACCGGTACCGGTGTCGTGCGTGACAATGAATCATTAGCATTATCGGTATTACGTTTAATTGAAGAAGAATCGCTAAAAGACAACAGTTCGCAAGTGCTTGCGGTTGTCCCTGTGCCTATTGCGTCTTACTTATTGAATGAAAAACGCAAATCGATTCAACATATCGAGAAAAACCAGCAAGTTAACATTATTGTTGTGCCAAATGCAGACATGGAAACGCCACACTTTGATGTCGTTCGTTTACGTGATGGCGAAGAACACAAGATTTTGTCTTACTTATTGCCTCAACGTGTTGAAGCGATTAAAGAAGCAGAAAGCCGTGAACCTGTGGCAACCATTAAGCCTCGTCGTATTGAAGAACCTGTGCTAAAAGGTTTTGCTGCATCGGAACCGGCTCCAGCGCCAACTGCTGCGCCAGTAACCCCCGTTGCCACCACTGCGCCAAAAGCAGAAAAATCGGGCGGTTTCTTTAAAGCCATTGCCAACTTCTTCTTAGGTTCAAGTGAGCCCGCGAAAGAAGAAGCACCGAAAGAAGTGGAAAAACCAAAAGTTCAGCCACGCAACAAGCGTAATGAGCAAGGTAATAACCGTAACCGTAATAATAATTATCGTGACCGTAACGATCGTAATAATCGTAACGACCGCAATAATGATTCGCGTAATAACGAGCAGCGCAATAAGCGTCGTAAACCTCGTGAAGATGAACAAGTACAACCACTTGA
This sequence comes from Vibrio sp. S11_S32, assembly GCF_014694465.1. Taxonomy (NCBI): domain Bacteria; kingdom Pseudomonadati; phylum Pseudomonadota; class Gammaproteobacteria; order Vibrionales; family Vibrionaceae; genus Vibrio; species Vibrio sp. S11_S32. The sequence continues at coordinate 105,745 of NZ_JAAUWS010000003.1, forward strand.
TACCAAAGTTGAGCAAGAAGTTCGTCAAGAAAGAAAACGCAAACCTAAGCAAGACAGAAAATCTGCAGCGCAGACTAAAGACACCAGTAAACTGGCAGAACAAGGTCAGCAAATAGCGGCAGATGCTCAAGCGAACGTAACCACATCTCACGAAGAAAAAACCACGCAAGTGAAACAGCGTCGTCAACGTCGTCAGATGAAGAAAAAAGTTCGTGTTAATCAACCGGCCAAAGAAGAAGAAACCGTCACTGCGGTAGCAACTTCTGATGCCAATGCTGTTGTAGCGACTGAAACCGTATCGACAGAAGCTGTTTCGACTGAAACAACTGCGACCAACACCGAAGCGAAGGTTGAGCAAAAAGAAGACGGTCAGCAACGTCGTAATCGCCGTTCACCTCGTCACCTTCGTGCTAGCGGTCAACGTCGTCGCCGTACTCGTGACCGTCGTCCTAATCCATACCGCTTACGTTCTGGTGGTGTTGCCTCTCCTGAGATGGCAATGGGTAAAGTTTGGCCGCAATATACGCCAAACAAACCACAACACCATGCACAAACACCTGTGGTACAAGATATCGCGCTAGCTCAAGAGCAAGTAGCAGACGTTCAAACAACCAATACCGTTGAAGCTAAAGTAAGCTTTGGTGGCGTTGCTTGTCCTGAAATGTCGATGGGCAAAGTGGTTATCTACCGTCCAAAAGCTATCGAGCAACAAGTTCAAGCGCCAATTGAGCCTACAGCTAAGCCGGCACCAACGGCTAAAGTCGAGCCAGTTGCAGCGCCTGTGGTAACCACACCAGAAGTCACACCAGTGGTTGAAGCTCCTGTTGCGGTTGCTACCACGCCAGTTGAAGATAAAGTTATGGCACAAGCTACAGCCGAAACTTCAGCGGTTAAAGTTGAAACTGAAGTCAAGCCAGTTGCAAAAGCAGCTCAAGCACCCGCGACAGCGCCGAGCGACGTTAAAGTGAAAACTCACATTAGCGCACCAATGGCAAAAGCATCGGGTTCTGGTGAACTAAAAGACATCACTGTCGTGGCAGCGCCTTTCCGCACCTCAACTTACACGGGCAAAGTTGCCGGTAGTAACAGTGCGGCAGGACAAGCATCAGCAGCAATGTCGAAAACACTCAGTGAGTAATACTTAATTACCCACTTGGTAAATTAATAATATAAAGACCACCTCGTGTGGTCTTTTTTATTATTGAATATAAACAACACAATCATTGATACTGACACTTAAACTGACCTCTATTATTAACCTCTTCAATCTGTTTCATTAATGGGAAATAAGGATCACACTTACAGAAGATGTTGCAGTTATTTCAACCATTCTGTAACATTCGCATGCAATTAATACCAATTAAAGTAATTAGATGATCAGATATTGCGTAGGAAAAAAGCTTGAGAACAAAGCGTAAATTTTCGATTAGTAGTATTCTACAATCAAAATTTACAACGTAGTTATCGAGATTTTTAACCAGCAAGGATGAGCAGATAGTTACTACGATTGGTATAATCACCCACCGAGTTAACTGTAATCTTTTAACACTCAGTTTCTGCAGTTTAATGACGTGGCTATTCCCTTACCTAAAACTGAGAATACATGTTCGAATTTCCACAAATTTCTACTCAATCTATCAAAAATGATGTTCTATCTGGTTTAACCGTCGCCTTAGCATTGGTCCCTGAAGCTGTCGCTTTCGCCTTTGTTGCTGGCGTTGACCCTATGGTTGGTTTATACGCCGCCTTCATTATGGGTTTAATGACATCCATCTTCGGTGGTCGTCCTGGAATGATCTCAGGCGCAACCGGTGCAACCGCTGTTGTTATGGTCAGCTTAGTCGCTGTTCATGGCGTACAATATTTATTTGCCGCAGTGTTATTAGTCGGCATACTGCAAATTGCTGCCGGCATTTTAAAACTGGGCAAATTTATCCGTATCGTACCGCACCCAGTTATGATCGGGTTTGTTAACGGCTTAGCGATTGTGATCTTTACCGCTCAATTAGGTCAATTCAAAGCACCTGATATCAATGGCATCATGACTTGGTTACCACAAGGTCAAATGATGATCATGTTGGGCCTTGTTGCATTAACTATGGCAATTATTCATTTTTTACCTAAATTAACCAAAGCTATCCCTTCGTCCCTAGTGGCGATTGTTGTGGTAACTGCGATTGCCCAAGTGTTTAACTTTGATACTCGTACTGTGGTCGATTTCTTACGTACCATGTCTGGCGATCCAAGCTCGACACTTGCGGGTGATTTACCGAAATTTGCCATTCCGGCTGTACCATTTACTTTTGAAACACTGAAAATTATTTTCCCTTATGCCTTAATTATCGCCTCAATTGGTCTGATTGAATCACTACTGACATTAACTGTGGTTGATGAAATGACCAATACTCGTGGTAAAGGTAACCGTGAGTGTATCGGTCAAGGTATTGGTAACTTAACTTGTTCAGTGTTTGGCGCTATGGGTGGTTGCGCTATGATTGGTCAATCGATGATCAACATTAACTCAGGTGGACGTGGTCGTTTATCTGGTTTTGTTGGCGCGGTTGCTCTACTGTGCTTTATTTTATTTACTGCTAAGTGGATTGAAATGATCCCATTAGCAGCATTAGTTGGCGTCATGTTTATGGTGGTCATTGGCACATTTGAATGGGCAACCTTTAAACTGGCTCGTCGCGTACCAAAACAAGATTTCTTTATCATTATCTTAGTGACTACCGTAACCGTGATGACAGACCTTGCGGTTGCGGTTGGTGTTGGTGTCGTTGCTTCTGCATTAATGTTTGCATGGCAACACGCGAAACACATCAATGCCGTTTCTTCGATTGATAAAGACGGCTCAAAAGTTTATAAAATAAACGGTCCAATCTTCTTTGGTTCTGCCTCACATTTTACCGATCTGTTTGACGCACAAAACGATCCACAAGATGTTATTGTCGATTTTGCTCAGTCACGCGTAGCGGATCATTCAGCAATTGAAGCGATTGAAACCATTGCCGAGCGTTACTCTAAACAAGGTAAAACTCTACATTTACGTCACCTAAGCCAAGATTGCCACACCTTGCTGCATAAAGCCGGCAGCTTAGTGGAAATTAACGTAAAAGAAGATCCAACTTATAAAGTGATCACTGATTTACTCGCCGATTAATATCGGGTATCTCTGCTAATTCATTCAAACCCAGCCATTGTGCTGGGTTTATTTTTATATCGCTGAAACATTTTTATAAACGATGATTTGCTTTATCATTGCCCAATCATTTATTCACGGACGACTTTATGCCTAATCAAAATACCCAACAACATAAGCTGCGCCAACAAAAGCTTAAACAAGCGGTGGATGCACGTATCGATGCCGCGAAACAAGAAAAAGGCTTAGTGTTAGTCATCACAGGAAACGGCAAAGGCAAAACGACGTCTGGATTTGGAATGGTGGCTCGCGCGGTCGGCCATCAACAACAATGCGGCGTTGCCCAGTTTATTAAAGGCACTTGGGATAACGGTGAAAAAAATCTACTTGAACAACTAGGGGTAGAATTTCATGTAATGGCGACCGGTTTTACCTGGGAAACACAAGATAAAAACGCCGATACACTTGCCGCCCAAGAAATATGGAAACAATGCCAACGCATGCTGCAAGATAGCCTCCTAGATGTGGTGTTATTAGATGAGATAACCTACATGGTCACTTATGGTTATATTGAACTTGAAGAGATTGTCGCAGCGATTGAGAGCCGCCCTGCCATGCAATCGGTGATCATCACAGGTCGCGCCGCCCATCGCCGCTTAATTGAAATTGCCGATACCGTCTCAGAGGTGCGCAATGTCAAACATGCTTTCGAATCTGGCATTAAAGCTCGTAAAGGGATAGATTGGTAGGCGTTCAGTATCTTAAAATCATACTAATACCAATGCTATTTAATATTTGATCAGTTTGAATACGCCGAAAAGACGCAGATCCGTCCTTGGTCGCTTGAGAAAAGGCCATCCATGGCCTTTGACACTTTTCTCTGTACTCAATTTGAACGATCATTAAATTTATGGAATTGGACTAATAAACAATAAAAAGCCCAGTTTGCTCATTAAGATCAAACTGGGCTTTATCTTTTAAACTAAGGCAACTACCGCTTATTTAAATAAGCTATTCAGCAAGCCACCAGCGGCTTCTTTTAGTTCTTTATTTTTATCGGAGTCTTTATCAGAGCCTAAAAGCTTATCAATGCCTTTATTGATTTCTTTTTGCGCTTTTTGTTTGCTCTCTGAACTGAACATAGACTTAAGATCAATCCCGACACTTGGCGCGGCCCACGACCCTTTTAACGTGACCGGAATAGTCAGATCTTTAAGATCATCCAGATCTTTACCGCCTTGACCTTTCATGCTGCCAACCACCGAGGTTTTGACTAAGAAGTCGAGCGTCTCATTCACATAGTTGGCATGTCCACTGCCTAAAATACGTAAGAGTGGTGATTGCATCGTCAGGTTATTGGTGGTCATCACCCCTTTTGACAACTTCATTGTTGCAGTTAATGCACTAAAGTCCGTTTTCTTAACTTTATCCGCTGCGATAGTTTCACCTTTTAGCTTCGCTTTGGCATTGCGGAACTCATACGGTAAGTTAACACCATATAAAGAACCATCTTGGAAGCTTATTTTAACTGTGCCAGCAAGGTTCTTTTTCAAGGTGTCGGGGATCAAGCTTTTACCACTCACATCGACATTGATATTGCCGGTACCTGACACAAAATCCATCTCTGACACATCGGCAAGTAACGGTTGAACTTGCACACCTTTAACAACCTTATGCACTTTATAACTGGCAACCGACTTACGAGCATCAATGTGCGCAGTCGCTAAGACAGAACCTTGGTATAAATTGGCTGCAAAGCGTTGCAGGTCAATCACGCCACGGTTAACTTTAAATTGAGTGGCAACATTTTGCATTTTTGCATTACTGGCCACCAATTTATCAATCGTGACTTTACCTGTGACATCTAACGTCCGCGTGGCACTCAAATCGGGTTCGGTGGCCGATGTCGATTTTGTCGCTGTCTGTTGCTTAGGTGCTTGTTGTTTAGAGGTCGATTGTTTAGACGTCTTGTCTTTACTATCAACCGAAGCGGTTTTTGTTGCCGCTGGTTGCGGCGCTTCCATTTGCTTTAATAATGCATCAACATTAATCTCAGGGCTATGCAAAGCAAACACAATTTTAGGAATACTGGCGGCTAACGATACTTGAGTCGAACCATCAAAGACTAAATCATTGGCGGTGAGTTTATTTAACTTCAAGTCTAAATATTGCTTATTGAGATCAAAACTGAGTGATGATTTCATCGCAATCGTCATCGGGCTTAGTGGCAGTGTTTTTCCATCCAGCTTCGCTTTAAGATCCATATCATCTAAACGAACCAACGACATCGCTTTATTGACCGTCAATTTGGCACTGTGCGTCATATCGATATTCATACCAGAAGCGCTACCTTGCACCGCTAACTTCAATTCATTGGCTTGATCAAATTTGAATGTCGCCAGTTGTAAAGAAATCTTCTTGATATCGGTCGCTCCGTCTTTAAACGAGGCCTGGGTATCCAAATTGCGTAGCTCATAATTTTTTAAGTCTTGCGAAAGCTTGAATTCTGTTTTGCCCGCCGCAGAAAAAGTTTGCTTATTATTACGGCCAGACAAACTAAATTCAGCTTGGCTCCACTCATCAAAAGCAAACTGCGATAACGCAAAATTCACATTAGACAACGCAATTTCGGTGCCTTTTTGTTGATCAAGCATTTCCAATTTTGCATTATTTACCGTAATACCTGCGAGGCTTACTGTCCATTGACTTCCTATTTGATCTGAGGCAGGTGAGTCTGGCGTTGGTCCACTTTCCGAATCTTGCTGCGTTTCATTTTGTTGCCCACTTTCTTCTTGAGCATTATGTTCAAGAGACTGCTTGGCGATATCAAGATTTGAACTGCCATCTTTTTTAGTCTGAATAAAAATATCAGCGCCAGTAAGATTAATATCACCAATATCTAAGCGGCGTTCAAGCAATGGTAGAACAGATACATCTAAACCGACTGAATCAATTTTGACAATTTGCGGGCGCTTAAAGCCATTTGGATTAAGTAATTCTGTTTTGCCAATAGTAAAACCCAAATGCGGAAAGAAAGACCACTCAATATCACCATCGATAACAAGATCAAAACCAGTTTGCGCTTTGGTCTGTTCAATAATGAGAGGTTTGAATTGATTAGGATTAACGAACACAACTAATGCCAGAACGGCAATACCAATGGCGATAATAGGAACAGATAAGAAAATGAGTACTTTTTTCATGGAGATCCCTCACACAGTACAAATGAAAAGACTGACAAAGACAGTCCATTATCATGATGAAAGCCAGAGCATGATAATGAATGCTAAGCAAAATGGCTGCATATCCCGCAGTCCATTTTTAAACAATTAATTTTTAAACAATTAAAGTGACTCTAAATGGACTCGGATCAATCTTGGTTGATACGGCTCGCATCAGCGCCTTGTTGATTCTTGTATTTGGCATTTTCACGCTTGTTATAAGGTTTTTCTGCTTCACCTGATAATACTTCAAAGCTCAATGCGCCGATTGGCATCATAGGTTTTAAAGCTAACGGCAAGCGGCCTGAGTTGTAAAATTCCAGTACAATACGACCAGACCAACCGGGATCAATCCGATGCGCCGTCACATGAACCATTAAGCCTAAACGAGCTAATGAAGAACGACCATCGAGCCAACCCACGATATTCGCCGGCAAATCGACCGATTCATAAGTCACCGCAAGTGCCAATTGGCCAGGGTGCAAGAAGAACTCACCATCATCAGGGATTTCAATTTCATCACTCATCACTTTTTCAAGCTGAGCCGTAACTTGTTCTTTCTTGCCTGAGAGATCAATGTATGGCGCACAATGGTCATTAAACACTCTAAATTTATGTCCTAAACGAACATCGACTGTTAAACCACTAATGCTATCTTCAGATGGGGCTGGCGTCATGGTGATTTTACCTTCCGCCATGTATTTCTTTATATCCCTATCACACAATCTCACAGATTTTATCTCCTGGTTTCACGCCAATCGGTACGACGTAAATAATGAATTAAGCTTTTAATAAACGGGCAATATGCGCTTTTAAAACATCAATCGCGATACGGTTTTTTCCGCCGCGCGGTACGATGATATCCGCGTGTTGTTTCGATGGTTCGATAAATTGCATAAACATCGGACGGACTGTTTTTTGATATTGCTTTAACACTGAATCCATGGTTCGGCCACGTTCTTCTACATCACGTTTTACGCGGCGTAGTAGACAAATATCGAGTGGCGTATCCATAAATACCGACGCGTGCATCAAGTCACGCAAACGAGGTTCAGTCAGCAATAAAATTCCTTCTAAAATAATCACTTTTTTAGGTGTCATGGTAGTGGTGTTTTTTGTGCGAGTATGCTCTGAATAGCTGTACTCTGGAATGTCTACTGCACTACCAGCCATCAATAGTTGTAATTGTTCGCATAGCAAATCGTGGTCTAGCGCGCTGGGATGATCGTAGTTAGTTTTAACACGTTCTTCCATGCTCAAATGGCTTTGGTCACGGTAGTAGCAATCTTCTGTGATCACTCCAATTTGATGATCGCCAACCTTGGCTCGTAATTCTTTATAAATGGTGCTAGCAATTAAGCTCTTCCCTGAAGCTGACGCGCCGGCAATTCCGACGATGACACATTTGTTTGTTTCAGGTATTTGTTGTTCTGACATGTAAAGCACCCAAGGTCAATGATAACGGAACCCCTAAGGGCAAATAAACCGTTTGATTATATACTGATTTCATTAAAAAGGCAGCGTCGCTCGCCATGTATTGGCAAAAAACTCCAGCTCGATGCTCGCAAAATATCCTCTTTAACGACGAAATGGTTTAAGTGAGGGAAAAAAGAATAAAAAATAAGCACCTATCTAGGTGCTTTCATTTCTTTATGTTTATTATTTTACTTCGGTGAATAAAATCGCTTCTGGCGCAGGATCGCCTTGCCAAAATAATCGACAACTCACTTGCGCCGCCAATTCAATATAAATCTGCGCATGTTCACTGCTTGGTTTGGCGGCAACGGTTGGGCAACCATTATCGATATCACTGCGTAAATCAATATGCAGCGGTACTTGTGCCAATAACGCGAGATCCATATCTTGCGCCATTTTCTTGGCACCATCTTGACCAAATAACGCTTCATGATGACCACAGTTTGAGCAAATGTGATAACTCATATTCTCAATCACGCCCAACACAGGAACGCCGACTTTATCAAACATCGCGACCCCTTTGACGGCATCGGCTAATGCTAGATCTTGAGGAGTGGTAACAACTAACGCAGAAGTCACAGGTATCTGTTGAGAGAGAGTTAGTTGGATATCACCAGTGCCTGGTGGCATGTCGATCACTAAGTAATCCAACTCGGGCCATTGGGTTTCATTTAAAATTTGGGCTAATGCTTTTGACGCCATTGGGCCACGCCAAACTGCCGCATCATCTTGCGCCACTAAATACCCCACCGAGTTAGTGTATAAACCATGCGCTTCTACTGGTTGCATCCATTTATTATCCACAACCGCCGGTTTTTTGCCTTGCGTGCCAAGCATTAATGGCACCGATGGACCGTAAATATCAGCATCGAGCAAGCCAACTTTTGCGCCCAATTTATGCAGTGCCAGCGCAAAATTAACCGCTGTGGTCGATTTACCCACCCCACCTTTGCCCGATGTGATCGCAATAATATTTTTAACGCCTTTAACTGGCGTGGCATTGGTGGCTTTCATGGTTTTCACTTTCGTGACCACCTCGATCACAGGCAAATCATCATGTTGTACTTTTTGCTCTTCAATCCATGCTTTTAATTGGCTTTGTAGCCCTTGAGCATAAAAAGGCAGTGTGACCACAACACTTTCATCGGGTTTTAACGCAATTAAACCTGCCGTATCAGCCCATTGAGGTATAAGTTGAGGATGTTCAAATTGATTTAACCATTGGCTTAATACGGATGGCAATAACGGCTCACTTGATGAAGACTTTGAAGAAAATAAAGACATGCGACCTCGAACTCAGTTGATGAATTGAATATCCTAGCAGTATATACCCAAGTTACCGCCAGTTGCAGTTTGAGTCGCAATAAAATTCGTTACCAAAATAGAAAAATATCATCGTTTACCGGACGGGTTTCTTGGAGTCATGGCTTGCATAAGGTAGAATCTTAACAAGTTTATGGCGAGTTCGACTTAGTTAACCCTAAAATACGAATTTATAGCCTCCTATCAAAGAATTAAGAAGTGAATAATAATGGCGACTGACCCAAGAAAAATTCTCGTAACCTGTGCCCTTCCTTATGCTAATGGCTCAATTCACCTTGGCCACATGTTAGAACATATTCAAGCGGATGTTTGGGTTCGCTATCAGCGCCTACGTGGTAACACCATTAACTTTATTTGCGCCGATGATGCCCACGGCACACCAATCATGTTGAAATCTCAACAACTGGGTATTAAACCAGAAGAAATGATCGCCGCAGTGCAACAAGAACACCAAACCGATTTTGCCGGTTTTAATATTAGTTTTGATAACTACCACAGCACCCACAGCGATGAAAACCGCGAATTAGCCTCGATGATTTATCTGCGTTTGAAAGAAAACGGATTTATCACTAGCCGTACTATTTCTCAGCTTTTCGATCCTGAAAAAGAAATGTTTCTACCTGATCGTTTCGTTAAAGGCACTTGCCCGAAATGTAAAGCCGAAGACCAATATGGCGACAACTGTGACAACTGCGGCGAAACTTACAGCCCAACCGATCTTATTAATCCAAAATCGGCGGTTTCTGGCGCGACTCCAGTCATGAAAGATTCGGAGCATTTCTTCTTCGACCTACCGCAATTTCAAGCGATGTTAAAAGAGTGGACTCGTTCTGGCTCACTGCAAACTGAAACCGCCAACAAGATGCAAGAATGGTTTGAATCCGGCTTGCAACAATGGGATATCTCACGTGATGCGCCCTACTTTGGTTTTGAGATCCCAGGTGAAGCGAACAAATTCTTCTACGTCTGGCTTGATGCGCCGATCGGCTACATGGGCTCATTTAAAAACCTATGTGATAAACGCGCAGCCGCTGGTGACACCACGCTTAACTTTGATGAATACTGGAAAAAAGACAGCACCACTGAGCTTTACCACTTCATTGGCAAAGACATCGTCTACTTCCACAGCCTATTTTGGCCAGCAATGCTAGATGGCGCCGGTTTCCGTAAACCAAACAATGTATTTGTTCATGGTTATGTCACCGTCAATGGCGCCAAAATGTCTAAGTCAAAAGGCACCTTTGTTAAAGCCAGCACTTATTTACAGCATTTAGACCCTGAGTGTCTGCGTTATTACTACACCGCAAAACTCAACAGCCGCATTGATGATCTTGATTTAAACCTTGAAGACTTCACCCAACGCGTTAACTCCGATGTAGTCAACAAAATTGTAAACTTAGCCTCACGTAATGCAGGTTTCATTGCTAAGCGTTTTGATGGCAAGTTATCAAGCAATTTTGCAGAGCCTGAGTTATATCAAGAATTTGTTGATGCCGCTGACAGCATTGCTCAATCGTTTGAAACGCGTGAATTTAGTCGCGCCATCCGCGAAATCACCGCATTGGCCGATAAAGCCAACCAGTATGTGGATGAAAAAGCCCCTTGGGTTATCGCCAAACAAGAAGGTAAAGATCAAGAACTGCAAGATATTTGCTCAGTCGGTATTAACTTATTCCGCGTATTGATGACTTACCTAAAACCTGTAATGCCAGAATTGGCGGCGCGTACTGAACACTTCTTAAACGATACATTAACGTGGGAAGGCATGGCCACTCCGTTGACTAACCATGAAGTGACTAAGTTTAAAGCATTATTTAACCGTATCGATCCTAAGCATGTTGAAGCCATGGTTGAAGCATCAAAAGAAGATGCAGCGGTTGAAATGGCGGCGAAAGAACAAGCCGAGCAGAGCGCTCAAACTGAACTAGATAAAGAACCGGTTGCCGATGAAATCGAATTTGATGATTTTGCTAAAATCGATATGCGTATCGCTAAAATCATTTCATGTGAAGCAGTACCTAAAGCCAACAAGCTGCTTAAATTTCAACTCGACATTGGCGGCGAAATTCGTCAAGTGTTCTCGGGCATTAAATCAGCTTACACCCCTGAAGAGCTTGAAGGTAAGTTAACCGTAATGGTGGCCAACCTTAAACCTCGTAAAATGAAGTTTGGCATGTCGGAAGGCATGATCTTAGCCGCGGGTCCTGGTGGAAAAGATCTGTGGATTTTAGAGCCGCATGAAGGCGCTCAACCAGGCATGCGAGTAATGTAATCTTGTAAAGCATGATTTAACATCTAAACCAACGCCTAAAGGCCCCTAGCTAAATCGATATTAGTTGAGGGGCTTTTTATTTCAAGATTATAATGTTCAATCTGGCATCATTATTGCTACTACTTAATGGGTATTTGCCGAAATGAAGTAGGAGCTGCTATGTTTACTTATCTATGTATTGCAATCGCATTGGGTATAATGGCCTTATTGTTTTTACTGGCACAGAAAAGACAAAAGAATCATCAAGTTCGATTTCAAACCATCTTCTTATTACGCCAGTTGGTCGCGCTTCTACGTCAGCATCGCCAACTGACTCATCAGCATATTAACGGCACAGCCAATATGGCAGATACCATCGCTATATCAGAAGCAAACATTAGTGAACTACAGCTAAAGCTAGATCGTGTTAATCCCCATTCTGAGTTTCGAATTTTACAAGAACAAATTCAGCTTATGCACCAAAAATGGGCGTTATTTAACTTAGCACGCAACCAAATCGTGCACGGACGTTTGATCAGGCAATCATTGTATCTTATTGATGAAACCATGATCATGTGGCTAACTGAATCGGGTAAAGAGGATCTGATAGAACAATACAGCAGTGATTGGCTCGACGTTTTTGATGGCTTAGACAGCTTAACGCAATTTCGTATTGCGATTATTGATAAAAATTCAGAGCAAGGTCAGATAAAACTGGAACGAAGTGCACAATCATTAAGTCGTCGTTTAAATAAATTATCTTTATTAAGCCCACTGACCTTTGTTGATATGGCGCAAGAGACTCGTCTGACCCAATTGCAGAATTCTCATATTGCCAAATTATGCGAAGAAGACTTATATCAAATGTCTTCTGAGATCTCGAGCGTGATCTTCACTTTATATGATCAAGTGATCTCTGCACTATGTGAATCATTGTACTTACCTCTGCCGACAATAGCGGGTTCATCAGACGAAAAAAAACCTGTTGATATTCAACAGGCTTAAATGTTTAAACATAAAATCTATCGATTAACTGTCATCTTCGGTGAAATTAACCGGTAGATTTTCTTTCATCACCATCCAGATTTGACCACTTTCCACACCATATTCACGGATAAGGGCGGGAAGTTGCTCACGATCACCAGATTCACACACCACTAACAGTTGCTTGTAGAACTGCAAGGCTAATAGACGAGCCTCTGAGTTTGAAAAATAAAACCCACCCACTCGATCGTATAACTTGCGGATACCGTTAAAGATAAAGCCAAAAATTTGATTACCAGAATGAAAGGCTAAACGTTGAAATAACATGTAATCGTAATAATTGAAGGTTTTCGCCATCAAAATAGCATTACGTCTAGCGTCATCGGTTTCATTCTCTTCACGCACTGCTAAGCGAATTTTATCAGCGTATGGTGATTCGGCTAAAAAGGCTTCCCAATTATCATGCTTTAATGCTAACTCACATGAACTGATCACACGATTTAAAGTATTAATACAAGCATCTGGGTTTAATTTAAACGCATAACGCATAAAAATAGGACTAATACTGGTGCGCGCGGCTAAAAGGTCTTCAACAATAGAGGTGGCATTATCGCTATCTAAAGTCATTAAAGTATCTAAAATATGCAGACTTGATGTCTCCATAAAATTATTTACTTTGGTTGGTTTACCATGTTGAATAGTTAGCCATCCGTCGCGTGCCAGACGTTGCAGAACTTCTCGTAGCGTCGTTCTAGTAACGCCAATCAACTCAGAAAGCTCTCTTTCTGCGGGCAAAATAGAACCTGGTGGAAACTTGCCATTCCAGATACTTTCAATAATGTATTTTTCTGCAAACCCTGCTGGGCTTTTTGCCTTAATGACCATGTATTCACTGAGTCCAAATGAGGTGTATCGATGCGACTCATCATACCACTACTTACAACTGACACAAAACTTACAATATACCCTCGTCACACTATTGGTCTTTCATTTTACATGATTAGATTTCACGCTTTAATTTGTAATATTATATGACTTGATTATAAATGAGAGTATTATAACGGCTATAAATCGAGGTGTTTCCAACAGTATTAAGCCTTCGATTCAGAAACAAATTGTATCAATTTAATTGTGTTACTTTTGATTTCATATAAAAATCTATGTGGTTCGATAATTTCAACCATTAATGTTTACTAATTGTTATTGATGTGTATCCTTTGGTTTAAATTTAAACAATCGGCTTTATGAACGGTTGCCTTGTTATTTATACACTTGAAATATATGACTTACTTGACGCTTATGAGCTTTGCAAATTTGAGTTTATTGGCAACTTTGAATTAAAAATCAGGCATAATAGTACCTGATTTCAACTTTTATCGAAAAAAGAGTATAACCATGACCATGAGCTTAGGACGAGCATTTACTAAGAACTTCCTTGGTAAAGCACCTGATTGGTACAAATTAACCATCATTGCTTTCTTAATAATTAACCCATTCGTATTCTTTCTGATCGATCCCTTTACGGCTGGTTGGTTACTAGTCGCTGAATTTATTTTCACTTTAGCAATGGCATTAAAATGTTACCCATTACAACCAGGTGGCCTACTGGCGATTGAAGCGGTTGCGATTGGCATGACCAGTGCCGAGCAAGTAAAACATGAACTTGCCGCTAATATTGAGGTTTTGTTACTGCTTATCTTTATGGTGGCCGGTATCTACTTCATGAAACAACTGTTGTTGTTTATGTTTACCAAAATTTTACTCAGCGTGCGTTCAAAAATTCTTTTATCAGTTGCATTTTGTGTTACGGCCGCTTTTCTTTCTGCTTTCTTAGATGCCTTAACGGTGATCGCCGTGATCATTAGTGTGGCGATTGGTTTTTATGCCATCTACCACCGCGTTGTATCGAACCCGAATTCACAACATCATGATCATACTACCGATGAAATGGTGCCGGATATTACTCGTACCGATTTAGAAGATTACCGCGCCTTTTTACGCTCTTTATTGATGCATGCGGGCGTCGGTACTGCGCTTGGCGGCGTAATGACTATGGTGGGTGAACCGCAAAACTTGATCATTGCAGACCAAGCAGGTTGGGGATTTGGCGAATTCATTTTGCGTATGGCACCGATTACCGTCCCTGTATTTGTGTGCGGTATCATCACTTGTATTTTAGTTGAAAAGTTTAAAATATTTGGCTATGGCGCTGAACTGCCTGATAACGTGCGCACTATATTGCTAGAAGTTGATCAAGAAGAACAAAAGAAACGTACTAAGCAAGATATTGCCAAACTGTATGTTCAAGGCATTATCGCCGTATGGTTGATCGCCGGTTTAGCCTTGCACCTAGCCGCAGTTGGTTTGATTGGTTTATCCGTTATTATTCTTGCCACTTCATTTACTGGCATCACCGAAGAGCATGCGCTTGGTAAAGCATTTGAAGAAGCGTTGCCCTTTACCGCATTACTCGCCGTCTTTTTTGCCATTGTTGCGGTGATCATTGATCAGCACCTATTCAAACCGATCATCCATGCGGTGTTGGAGCTAGAAGGCAACAAGCAAATCTCGATGTTCTATATCGCCAATGGTTTACTGTCGATGGTATCGGATAACGTCTTTGTTGGAACCGTCTATATTAATGAAGTCAAAACCGCATTACTTGAAGGTGCTATCAGCCGTAAACAGTTCGACTTATTAGCAGTTGCGATCAATACCGGGACTAACTTGCCGTCGGTAGCCACGCCAAATGGTCAAGCTGCATTTTTATTCTTGCTTACTTCAGCATTAGCACCGTTAATCCGATTGTCCTACGGCCGAATGGTGATCATGGCACTGCCCTATACCATCGTACTGGCTATTGTCGGTTATCTTGGCATTCAGTATTTATTAGAACCTCTAACCGCTTATTTCCATCATATTGGCTGGATCACTACCACCACAATTGAAATTGCGACGCAGGGATCACCCGTAATAGGGCATTAATGGTTTACTATTGATAAAAGTCGTTTCATAATTGCTATTAATAAAAAGCATTCAAAGCTCTGAACTTTCAGAGCTTTTTGCCATCTATATACCAACATAGTAATAGCAATAACTTTATTAGACTCTAAAAGGATATGTTCGTGTCTTTCCTACCATCATTAAAACAGTTTTCACTCCAGCGCCGTGCATGGCTGATATTGTTCCTTTTTATTATTTTCTTTGAATCTTGCGCACTATTTTTCCAACACGTTATGATGCTATCGCCCTGTGTTATGTGCGTATACGAACGTGTGGCGATGTTAGGCGTGGCAAGCGCAGCCTTGATTGGTTTAATAAACCCTCGTAACGCCATGCTGCGCTATATAGGGCTTGCAGGTTGGGCATATACCGCCTTTAGAGGGTTTGAATTAGCCCGTGAGCACGTTGGCTTTCAACTCCACCCTTCCCCTTTTTCGACCTGCGATATTTTTCCGCAATTTCCAAACTGGGCACCGCTCAATCAATGGGCACCATGGATGTTTGAACCTACCGGCGATTGCTCTAAAATTGTGTGGCAATTTTTAAGCTTATCAATGCCACAATGGTTAGTGGTCATTTTTGCTTGTAACTTAATTGCGGTCACTGTGATTATTTTAGCTCAGTTTTCTAAAGCCAAATAGCCACCTACAACACCATAATTGAGAAGACCCTATCGCTTCGGTTATTAATCGTGGTTGATAGGGTCTTTTTTTGTGTCACGTTCGCTTCACAGTGAGAACGCATCACCTCACCTGGCTTGACGCATTGTGAGTTAATGAATAAATGAGTGAATGGGTGAAGCTAGTTTCATCCCTCGTATCCATCAGCGATATCAGGATTATCCCACAGCACTTAGGTTCTAAAATACTGGCAGATGCTTTTAAAGCTCTGCGGAGTGGTAAAAATTAGAGATGGCAATAGGCAATAACCCACATAGAGACCCAACAGGGAGAGGTTATACCAATTGCATAAATTTATCATCGTTCAAAATTGAGTACAGAGAAAAGTGTCAAAGGTCATGGATGGCCTTTTCACAACCGGCCAGGACGGATCAGCGTCTTTTCAGCGTATTCAAATTGATCAAATATTAAATGGAATTGACATTAGATAACCAAGTAGTGGCTACGACCGTTAGCATCATTAACAATGATTGGATAGGATGATTAAATTTCAGGCATAAAAAAACGCCAGCACTCAGGCTGACGTTAATAAATATTACCTTTTATACTCTCAAATTAGAAAGTATAAAGAAGACCTAGACGCATGCTATCTTCAGCATCACGAAGTGTCGCACCAGAAACTTGGTAATCATTGAATGTGGCATCGCCTTTATCAAGACCGTTTAGTTTATAAGAAACGTAAGCGTATAGATTTGGAGTGAAGTCATAACCACCGGTTAATTCGTACCAGTTATTAATGGTATCGCTATCAGCTTCTTGGTTTTCATAAGCACCAATCACGCGGAAACCATTGTTCCATTTGTATTGCGCAGATGCTTCAACACCATCAAAATCTTGTTTATAGTTTAAATCACCATTAGTGTAAGTCGCTGCAAGGTATAGACCTTCAGTAGTTACACCATAGCTAACACCTGCAATAATTTGATCTGCTGTATCACCACGATAAGCTACGCCAGCATTATCTTCGATACCGTTTGAAGCATAACCTACCGCAAACCCAACACCCATTGGCAGGGTGTATTTCGCAGCAACACCGTAACCGTTAGTATTATCTTTATCACCTAAAATAACGTTGGCCTTAACCGTTAATGCATCATTATCTAGGAAATTGCCTGCATATTGAATGTTGTTATTTACTTGCTCATCGCCAGCTGCGATCATGTTTTTCTGCGCGCCAGAGTAAGTTGAGATATCTGACATTTGAGAAATCATAACGGTAGAAGTATCTTGACGACCGAAAGTGAAATCACCGACGTTGGTTTTGAAACCTGCAAATACATAACGTAGGTTAAAACCATTATTATCGTTACTATTATCGCCAGATGAATTCACACCTTGCTCAGCTTCGTAGAAACCAATACCTGAGATGCTATCAGTAATTTTGGTTTCACCACCAACGTTAATACGGAAACGTGAGCCATTATGCATCGTACCGTCAATTTTAGCGCCGTTATCTTGACCAATAAAGTCACCACGGAATTCAGCACGACCACCGATGTCTAATTGAGTAGAATCATTTTTGTAAACAGTGGCAGCGTTAGCGCCGGCAGCAGCAGCAAGAGCTGCGATAGCTAAAGCAATATGAGTCTTTTTCATTGTCATTATCCTAATATTTAAGAAGGTATCTTCTTACTAGTTAAACTGTTGAGAACTTCTTGAAGTCAGTGGTTTCCACTAACATTTGGCTCTCTAGCAGTCATGAATTCTTTTTTATCACCAAAACAGTATAGACACGCTTATTGGTAACAGTGTGGGTACTTTTTACGTGAAAGTTCCCATTTCGATAAGTAAAAAATACTAATATCTCATCAAAAATCTCGTCAAAAACGCCAACAAACCAGTAAGACACTGATAACAATAGAAACTATTGGAATTAAAAGATTTTAAATTATTTAATAACCCCATCGTAATTTAGCTTTTTTTTTATTTATTTATGGTTAAATGTGTGATCTATATCGACAATGATTATACCTAATGGTTTGTTTCACCGATGAATTCATAGCTATTAAGAAAAAACCGCCTCCTTCATTGACTGAGATAAGGCGATTTTATCGTATGGGAAATATTTCTATGTACAGAGAAAAAGAATCAATCATTACGTATGTTTGTTTAAAATAAACTTATTACAATTTACCGCAACACTGTTTAAACTTCTTACCACTGTCACATGGACAAGGATCATTTCGCCCCAAGCCTTTATACGGATTGATGTACTGTGCTTGTTTACCTTGCATTAATTCATTGGCACTATGAGCAACTTCGTTAATCATCAAGTTTAATTGCGGCAACATTTGTTTTAAACACGGCACTTCTGTTATGCCAGCTGCTTGCATTTGTTGTTGTGTTTGCTCTTGATCAACAATCAACATAAAAGTAGTCAATAACGCCTGTAGCATTCGCACGCTACCATCTGAAATTTGTCCTGCTTGATCCCAACCATTTTCCACCACTGGCCATATTGACATAAAACCCTGTGCCGTTGCTTGCAAGGCTGCATGATCCACTAAATCAGTATTCACTGATCCTAAAGGCTCGGTTAACGTGATTTTCAATAGCGTGAATAAATCATAATCTGACACCATTAAA
This sequence comes from Vibrio sp. S11_S32, assembly GCF_014694465.1. NCBI lineage: Bacteria > Pseudomonadati > Pseudomonadota > Gammaproteobacteria > Vibrionales > Vibrionaceae > Vibrio > Vibrio sp. S11_S32. The sequence continues at coordinate 124,411 of NZ_JAAUWS010000003.1, forward strand.
TAAGCATATTGTTGTTCAAAGCGAGTCACTAAGGCTTGTTTGGTATCCGCTTCAATATCGGCTATTAGTGGTTCAATCCACTGCTCTGGTGTTAAAGGTTTTGGGCTCATATTAGCCGCTAAGATCACCCCTTCCCAAAATTCGGCTAGATACTGGCTGCTACTCACAGTTTCATTATCGATTAAATCATTCATTAATATTATCTCGTTTAAATTTTCGCTTAGTGTACCAGTTCCGCCTTGTTCAGCCATTAAAAACCCAGTAACCCAATGAACGTTGCCACTATAAGATCACGCTAGCCAGTGACATTTCCCAGCTTTGCCTCTACAATCTCGCCTCTTTTCTTCGCTGTTATATATTTGAGGTTCACTATGCGCGTTATTCTTGGTCCAATGGAGGGGGTTCTCGATCACTTAATGCGAGAAATACTCACCAATCTTAATGATTATGACCTATGCGTAACCGAATTTGTGCGTGTGGTGGATCGCCTCTTACCGGAACATGTTTTTACTCGGCTTTGCCCTGAATTATTGCATGGTTGTACCACCCGTTCGGGTACGCCAGTTCGGTTACAGTTATTGGGACAAGATCCTAATTGGATGGCTGAAAATGCGGTGCGCGCGGTGGAGTTAGGCTCTCATGGCATGGATATTAACTTTGGTTGCCCCGCTAAAATGGTCAATAAAAGCAAAGGTGGCGCAGCACTGTTACAACACCCCGAATTGATCTATCAAATAGTAAAATCTTGCCGTGATGCTATTCCAAAAGATATTACAGTATCCGCCAAGATCCGCTTAGGTTGGGAAGATCCACAAGATTGTTTTGAGATTGTCGATGCAATTGAACAAGCCGGTGCGACAGAACTGACCGTTCATGCCCGCACCAAAATGGGCGGTTATAAAGCCAGTGAAATTAAGTGGGAATATATCGAACAAATCAAGCAACGGTGCCAACTGCCGATTATTGCCAATGGGGAGATTTGGAATTATCAAGATGGACAAGACTGCTTAACGCAAACCAAAGCCGATGCCTTAATGGTCTGCCGAGGCGCGTTTAATGTGCCCAATCTTGGTAATGTAGTTAAACATAACCAAGCGGTAATGGCGTGGGAGAAAGTGGTTGACCTAATGCTGGACTATTCAATGTACGAGATCGAAGGCGATAAAGGGTTATATTACCCCAATCGGATTAAACAATGGTTAGCTTACTTGCGCCAAGAATACGCTCAAGCCGATGATTTATTCCGTAATATCCGTCGGTTCAACAAAGCTGAACCGATTATTGATTATATTCAGGCTTTGAAAGATCAGATCAAATAATCACTCTGTTTTTACCGGATTGCTTAGCAACATACAGCTTGTCATCCGCTTCTTTTAATAATGAATCGAAGGTATGTTTTTCTCCAGTTGGTCTGATTATTACGCCACCTGAAACTGAAAAACCACTTTTCATCACTCGATGTGAACCTTTGGTGATTTCTTTTTGAACTCGGGTCAGCGCATCGATAATCTTGGTTTCATTACTGCCTTGCATATACACCACAAACTCTTCACCACCAAAGCGCAAGACAACATCAGATGCGCGCGTATTACGGTGTAAAACTTGGCCGACATAACAAATCACTTCGTCACCGATATCATGACCATAAGTATCATTAATGGTTTTAAAGTCATCAATATCAAAGATTGCGACACCTTCAAATTCTTGTTGGATCACACCTTTATATGCCAGTTCTAGTCCACGACGATTTAGCAATGAGGTCATGGGATCACGCAGTGACAGTTCACGGAAGTAATGTCGCTCGTAATTCAGTTTGAGATAAATAAAAATAGAGGTGGTAAAAATATACAATAATAAAATCCCAACTAATCTTTGGATATTATTATTGAAAAAGTCTTGTACTTCTTCTAACCAAGACCATTGAAAATACATCACTTGATTAGTTTTAACCCCTTCAATCCAAACCGGTCTTGGCATCCGTGCATCACTTGGCAAGGCTCGCTCATCATCAGGGCTAAAGCGAATATTTTTACTCAGAGGCTCTGAGGCGAGAGATAATTTTGAGATCAATATATCTAATATCACCACCCCTTCGAATTGATCGTTATCATATAACCCTGTAGATACCGTCAATATTGGTTTACCAGATATAACGTCGTTATGCGGACCAGTAAGAGTAATATTATTAGTGCCATCTTGGGTATTTTGCCAATAGTTTCTATGGGTTAAAATCGGAACTGCATTTTTATGCAGCAAACGCACATTTTCTGCTGGCGAGGCTACCATATAACCTTTCGGCGAAATATAATATAAACCCGCAATGTACTGCTTCAACTCACTTAAAAATGAGAACGAAGAGGCTACGGTCAATTTACTCTCAATATCTTGATAGACTGGGCTGTTAGGATCGCAACTGCCCTCTAAGCCTTTAACGGCATAGTTCACTTTTAAGACGTTTTTGTTATCAGTGCGATAAGCGGATTGCATTTTTTCTTGACTAGGAAACCAAGTACAAAAACCTTCACTATCCGTTTGGCGATTATAGGGGATATTACGGGTACTTTTCGGGCTACCATTGGTGAAATATGTTGAGAATATATAGTTAGTTGCCCCTAACACTTTAATCGAATGCTCCAGCTTACTAGTCATTCGGCCATATTCAATATTCACTTCTTCGTCTAAGCTTTTGGCGTAATTTAGCGCCAAAATAGCAACCATCACTAAAGCTAATGCTAAAGGCGCTAAAATAGCAGTTTTATAGGTGATTTTCGATTGATGATACATAAAAAAGGAGACACCAAAAAGTTAGACTAAAACACTATATCAGATGTCTAATCAGTTAAATAGCAGTGAATTAAAGAGAGAGATAGTAATGATGGCGCAACCGATTGTACCATCATTACTTACATTTTAGTTAACTCAGCAACAAACTGTCATCGCTTAATTCCTCTCCTCTCACTTTAGAAAACATTTCTAATAGATCAGGAACTTGCATCCCTTTACGTTTATCACCATCGACATCCAGTACAATCTCGCCCTGATGTAACATAATGGTGCGGTCACCACAAGCCAAGGCATCTTTCATCGAGTGAGTCACCATCATGGCAGTCAAATTAAACTCTTTAACTACTGTTTTGGTTAGATCGATCACAAACGCTGCCATCCGAGGATCAAGCGCGGCGGTATGCTCATCAAGCAGTAACAGTTTGCTCTCCGATAAGGTTGCCATCACCAAACTCACCGCTTGACGTTGGCCGCCAGAAAGCAATCCAATATTGTCACCTAAGCGATCTTCTAAGCCTAAACCTAAAATACTAATGCGATCTTGAAATATTTTACGACGTGAAGCAGACAATGCCATATTCCACCCGCGTCGCTTACCCCGTGAATAAGCAATCGCCATATTTTCTTCAATGGTCAGATCGCCACAGGTTCCCGCCAACGGATCTTGAAATACCCGCGCACACATTTGAGCGCGTTGATGCACCAATTTCTTAGTCACATCGACATTATCAATCTGAACTTGGCCACCGATCATCGGCGTTTCACCTGTCACAGCGCCTAATAAAGTCGACTTACCCGCACCATTAGAACCAATAACAGTAAGAAACTGATGCTGCGGCACTTTAAGTGACACTTTACGCAATGCTTTATTTTCTAAAATACTGCCAGGGTTGAAGGTCACTTCAATATTTTTTAGCTCAATCATAGTGACTCCTTATTGGCATCTGACGCTTGTATAATGGCGAGTTTGGCTGCCTTTTTTGCTTTCATACTGCTTTTTATTTTTGGTGCAACAAGGGCTACCGCAACTAATAACGCGGTGACTAAATTAAGATCAGACGCTTTCATACCAAACATGCCGGTATTGAGTGCAAATTGAATCGCAATACGATAGAGCACCGACCCCACAATTACCGCCACTACTGCGACCCAGATCTTACGACTAGGAATAAGTGTTTGACCTAAAATCACCGCAGCTAAACCAACCACTATGGTTCCTGCGCCAGAAGTGACATCGGCAAAACCGCTGGTTTGCGCTAAAAGAGCGCCAGCAAAGCCAACCAAGCCATTGGATAGTGCTAATCCAAAATAAGTATAAAACGCTGTACTAGCGCCTTGAGCCGACACCATACGAGCATTCACCCCAGTGGCTCTTAACGCTAAACCAAAATCACTGTTTAACAACCGGATGACTAATAATCCTGCCACCACAACCACAACCGCCACCGCTAAAGGACGAATAAATAAATCGCCTCCGAACGCTTCTAGTGGAGTAAAAATCGTCTCTTCCCCTAATAGAGAAAGATTAGGCCTTCCCATAATACGGATATTTATCGAAAAAGCGGCTAGCATGGTCAAGATGGAAGCTAATAAGTGAAGGATACCACAGCGAACCGCGAGAAAAGCCGTTACTAGGCCACTCAAACTGCCGACAAAAAAAGCCAGCCCTGTAGCGACCCAAGGATTAACGCCCGCCACTAAAGCCGTCGCGGCTACTGCAGCGCCCATCGGAAAACTACCATCAACGGTTAAATCGGGAAAATCGAGAACTCGAAAAGTAATGTAAACGCCCAAAGCCACTAAGCCATATACAAGGCCTAACTCTAACGCGCCATAGAAGGCAAAAGCAGACATAACTACTCCTTTTCTGCTTATTCACTCTACGCAATCCATACTCAGTAGAGTGATACAACACCTTAAATTGTTAAGGTATGCTAAATAACAATACACCCTTTCATCTGGGCATATAAAACGAGCAGGTGGTTGGAATATATCTCCAACTCACCTCCTTTATTGGCGCACTATTTTTTGAATACCTTAGCGCGATCAACAATCGTGGTTGGGATAGTGACACCCAATTTTTTAGCTGCCGCTGGGTTAATAATAAGCTCTGATGCTTTGGCAACATGCACCGGTAACTCATTGGGTTTCTTGCCTTCCAAAATCGATACCACATAGTCAGAGGTTTGTATCCCGATTTGATAGTAATCTGCGCCTAAACCAATCACCGCACCACGGTCAACATAAGTAACAGAGGCTGCTAATACCGGTTTTTTGGCTTGGTTTGCTGCGGCAATCATGCCATCAATCGCACTGGCAACGGTATTATCAATCATGGCGTAGATTACATCAGACTTTGCCACGATCGCTTGAGTTGCCGATTGTACATCCGCACTCTTTAGCGCAGTACTCTCTACAATCTCAATGCCACGAGTCGCCGCTTCTTTTTTCAGTACTGTCATTAACGCCACTGAATTGGCTTCGCCTGGGTTATACACTACCCCAATGGTTTTTAGGGTTGGGATAAGCTCTTTGGCTAAATCAAGATGCTGAGCAATCGGTGACATATCCGACAGACCAGTAACATTGCCAGAAGGGTTATCTAACGACTTGACCAACTTTGCTTCAACTGGGTCGGTAACCGCGGTAAAGACAATCGGAATATTCTTGGTGGTTGCTGCCAATGCTTGTGCGGAAGGCGTGGCAATACCCACTAACACATCAGGTTCATTCCCAACAAACTGACGGGCAATCTGTGAGGCTATGGCAGGATTTCCTTGCGCAGTGCGATATTCTAGTTCAAGATTTTTACCTTGCTCGTAACCGTGCGATTTTAATCCATCGATCAAACCGTTACGAGTGGCATCCAGCGCAGGGTGTTCAACAATTTGTGATACATCCACTTTCACTGTTTTTGCTAATACACCTGTCGATGACAATAATGCCGCCCCAGCTAATGCCGCTGTTGCAATAATGTTTTTTGCTTTCATCTTAACTCCTTGATCCAGCAATTTGTGTTGTATCTGTGTTATCATTAATCACTACCATTAATGGCAGTGATTAATACATTATTATCAGCTAATAACAAAAAAAGGAAGTCTTTGAGTTCACATTACCGTAACAATAAAGCCCCAAGCACTAATTCATAAGAGAACTAGGTCATTGAGGCTTTGATTAGCAAAAAATACTGGGGTGTTAGATATGAGCGTTAGATATGGGGTTGCTAGGCGATTGCGATTAAAACCAACGTTCTAATGTCGCTTCATCCAGTTGTTTAAAAGCACGCTTTAACATGCTAGCTAATTCTTTATAGCGCGGTTGAGGCTTGATCGGTTCTTGCGCGATCCCGGACTCGGCGACTTTTTGATACAACTCGCGATACCAGTTGGCTAAACTTGGTGGTAATTGTGTGTTGGAACGTGTTCCTAGCCACCAAATCCCTTGTAAAGGTAAACTAATAGCAAACAATGCGATCACAATCGCTTGCGGCATCGCGGCTTGGTTATTAAACGTCATTTGTAGCAAAATACTTATCGCCGCCACTGCCGGCATCACTTTAATGCCAAAACGAGTTGCTTTGATCATACGTTGTTCTGGAAACATAGGCGCCAATTCTTTGCGAACTGGCCAGTGATCCATATAATGTTGACCCTCTTTAAATCGATGTATAAAGCTTACTCGACTCATGCCAACCTTCCTTTTGCTAAAAAAATTTTATAACAATTAAAAAATAACTGTAAAAAATTGATTAAAGTTAATATTGATACAACTTTTTTTTGTTATCTTACGCTATAATCGTTATCCTTTACGCGATTACAACCTTACATTGCATTTTTTTGCAGTGGTTATGGTGATGTAAATCGCATAAATCGTTTTTAGTACTAACGCATTTCTTACCACAATCCGTTGTTATGGCGGTTGTTATCGTAATGCGTTACCTATTTAAGAATAATACGACTATCCTTGGTTGTCGTCTATTTTTGAATTGTTTTATTTCATTACAGTTAATTTTCTGAACGAATACAGGTATTCACTCATGTCAAAGCTAGTCCTAGTTTTAAACTGCGGTAGTTCTTCACTTAAATTTGCAATCGTTGATGCGGAGTCTGGCGATGAACTTCTTACCGGCCTTTCTGAATGTTTAGGCCTTCCAGAAGCTCGTATTAAATGGAAGCTCGATGGAAAGCATGAAGCTCAACTAGGTAATGGTGCTGCGCACGCTGAAGCACTTAAATTTATCGTAGATACTATCCTAGCTTCTAAGCCTGAATTAGGCGAAGGCGTGGCGGCAATTGGTCACCGCGTTGTACATGGTGGTGAAAAATTCACATCATCTGTTCTTATTACTGATGCTGTTGTGCAAGAAATTAAAGATGTTACTACTCTTGCTCCTCTTCATAACCCAGCAGCGATTGCAGGTATTGAAGCGGCTAAACTTGCATTCCCTAATCTTAAGAATGTAGCTGTATTTGATACTGCATTCCACCAAACAATGCCGGAAGAAGCGTTCTTGTACGCGATTCCATACAACCTATACACAGAGAACAGCATCCGTCGTTACGGTATGCACGGTACTTCTCACCTATTTATTACCCGTGAAGTTGCAAACATCATGGATAAGCCAGTTGATCAAGTTAACATCATTAACTGTCACCTCGGTAACGGCGCATCGGTTTGTGCTATCAAAAATGGTCAATCTGTTGATACTTCAATGGGCTTAACGCCGCTTGAAGGTTTGGTAATGGGTACACGTTGTGGTGACCTTGATCCTGCGATCATCTTCCACATGCACGATGCACTAGGTTACTCTGTTGAAAAAATCAACACTATCCTAACCAAAGAGTCAGGCCTACAAGGTCTAACTCAAGTGACTTCGGATTGTCGTTTTGTTGAAGACAACTACCAAGATAAGCCAGAAGCAAAACGTGCGATGGATGTTTTCTGTCACCGTCTAGCAAAATACATTGCCGGTTACACTGCGACTTTAGATGGTCGTCTTGACGCTATCATATTTACAGGTGGCATCGGTGAAAACTCTGGTCCAATCCGTGAGCAAGTCCTTAACCGTCTTGGCATCTTTGGTATCAAACTAGATAACGACAAAAACCTTGCTGCTCGTTTCGGCGGTGAAGGTGTTATCACAGCAGATGACAGCAGCATTCCAGCAATGGTTATCTCAACCAATGAAGAATTGGTTATTGCAGAAGATACTGCTCGCCTAACTGGCCTATAAAACCTAACAGGCTAACTTCGGTTAGCCTGTTTTCTTTCTGGTTAATGAATCCCTCATTGCCATTTTACATATACCCTCAAAACTTGAAGTCACCACTTCAATCAATGAGGGAATAGTTAGAGGAATATTTTTCATGTCTCGTACTATAATGCTTGTTCCTGTTAGCGCTGGTGTTGGTCTTACTAGTGTTAGTTTGGGTGTCCTACGCGCGATGGAGCGTAAGGGTGTTAATGTTTCTTTCTTCAAACCAATCGCTCAGCCTCGTGGCGGCAAAGATGTGCCAGATCTAACCTCTAGCATCATCGCAGCAAGCAGTGATATGAAGATTGCCGAATCAACACCAATGTCTGAAGCAGGCGCGTTCATTAGTAACGAAAAAATGGACGAATTGCTTGAGCAAATCGTGGCCCGTTACAATGCTGTTAGCACTAGCTCTGAAGTCGTGCTAATTGAAGGTTTAGTCCCAACACGTAAGCACCCATTTGCCAACCAAGTGAATGCTGAAATCGCCAAAACGCTTGGCGCAGAAATCGTTTTTGTTGCGACACCTGCTAACAACAACCCAGCGCAACTTAAAGAGCGTATTGAGGTTGCTTGTTCTAACTTTGGTGGCACTAAAAACAAGAGCATTTCTGGCGTTATCATCAACAAGCTAAATGCACCTGTGGATGAAGCTGGCCGTACTCGTCCTGACCTGTCTGACATCTTTGATGAAACTATCGCACAAGCGAATATCGAAGTAATGCAGATCTTCAACTCTAGCCCAATCCGTGTATTAGGTTGCGTGCCTTGGAATGTTGAACTGATCGCCACTCGTGCTATCGATATGGCCAAGCACTTAAATGCGGACATCATTAATGCAGGTGAAATCAATACTCGCCGTATTAAGAGCATTACTTTCTGTGCACGTTCTCTGCCAAACATGATTGAACATTTCAAGCCAGGTTCACTATTAGTGACTTCTGCTGACCGTCCAGACGTGATCGTTGCTGCGGCACTTGCTTCTATGAACGGTGTTGAAATTGGTGCGATCTTGCTAACCGGTGGTTACGATATCCCTGAGAAAATTATTGATCTATGTAAGCCTGCATTTGAATCAGGTCTGCCGATCTTTAAAGCTCAAGGTAACACTTGGCAGACTTCGCTAAACCTACAAAGCTTTAACCTTGAAGTACCACAAGACGATAAAGAACGTATTGAATACATCAACGATCACGTGGCAAGCCACATCGATGGTCCTTGGATTGATTCTTTATCTGAAGGCACTGAAGGCATTCGTCGTCTAAGCCCACCAGCATTCCGTTACCAGTTAACTGAATTTGCTCGTCGTGCTGGCAAACGTATTGTGCTTCCAGAAGGTGATGAGCCACGTACAGTTAAAGCGGCAGCTATCTGTGCTGAACGCGGTATCGCAACTTGTGTACTACTTGGTAACCCTGACGAAATTCGTCGTGTTGCACTACAGCAAGGTGTTGAGCTTGGTGCTGGCGTTGAGATCATCGATTCTGCTAACGTTCGTGAAAACTACGTGGCACGCTTAGTTGAACTACGTGGTGCGAAAGGCATGACTGAAGTTGTGGCACGCGAGAAACTAGAAGATTCTGTATTCTTAGGCACTATGATGCTTGAAGCGGGCGAAGTTGACGGTTTGGTTTCTGGCGCGGTTCACACCACGGCAAATACTATCGTTCCTCCGTTCCAAATCATCAAAACTGCGCCAGATGCTTCTATCGTATCGTCAATCTTCTTCATGTTACTGCCTGATCAAGTATTGGTTTACGGTGACTGTGCAATCAACCCAGATCCAAACGCTGAGCAATTGGCTGAAATCGCAATTCAATCTGCCGATTCTGCCAAAGCATTCGGTATTGACCCTCGCGTTGCGATGATCTCATACTCTACCGGTACTTCAGGTAAAGGCGCAGACGTTGATAAAGTACGTGAAGCAACTCGTATTGCTCAAGAGAAACGTCCTGACTTAGTTATCGACGGTCCTCTGCAGTACGATGCTGCTATCATGGAGAACGTTGCGGCTTCTAAAGCGCCTAACTCTCCTGTAGCCGGTAAAGCGACTGTATTTGTATTCCCAGACCTAAACACGGGTAACACAACTTACAAAGCTGTACAGCGCTCTGCAGACCTAGTATCAATCGGTCCAATGCTACAAGGCATGCGCAAGCCTGTGAACGATTTGTCCCGCGGCGCATTGGTTGACGATATCGTCTACACTGTTGCTCTAACCGCTATTCAAGCCGGTCAACAAGACGCTAAATAATCTTTTATTAGATTGTTAAGCTCGCAAAAAATAAAACCCCAGCAATGATTAAATTGCTGGGGTTTCTTTTTATTACGTAAGCTTGTTTTATTACCTAAGCTCGTGGTTAAAGCCGAGCTACGGTTATTAAGGTTATGAGTTAGTTTGAATACCAACAATCAACCAAGGTGCATTTTGCGCGGTTAAATCACGTTCTAAATGCCATACCTCATCAATATCTTGCTCTACGTTTTCCACAGTATCACGGTAACGACCGCTAAACTGCAAGCTTAACTGTGCTTTTGAGGCATCGTATTCACCGCGAACAATTTCAGTATCAACAAACATAACATCAGTATGTTGCTCACCTTCAAGCTCGGCACGTTCCGCTTTTAATTGCTCAAACAAACTTGGGGAAACATATTCTTCAATCGTTTCTAGTTGATTAAAATTCCATGCGCCTTGCAGCGTGCGGTAATGTTCACGCGAACCTTCCACAAATGCCACCCGATCAAATCCTGGTGGGAAGTTATGCGGAACATCCGATTGCCCTGTCGCCCCAAAACCACCGCCATTTTGAGTTTGTTCAAAATTTTGTACGTTAGGTTGTTCGAACTGTTGACGATTCATTGCGCCAGCAGAGTATGCAGCTTGAGGACCTCGATTGATGGTTGTTTGTTTTGCCCCCATCATGCCGCGTAAAAACTTAAATGCCACAAAAGCGATACCCGCAATGATCAGAATATCGAAAAATTGAATACCTTCAAAACCACCGCCCATAAACAAAGACGCTAATAAGCCCCCCGCCAATAAACCACCAAGCATTCCACCCATCATGCCACGGCGTGGTGAATTGGTTGCGCCTGGTTTATTTAGGTTATTAGTGTTTTGCATATTCTGTTTTGGCGCTGGCGCTGTCTTAAAGCTTTTACCGAATGATTTACCACCACCAAAGCGCTTCGCTTCAGCTGTTGGTACTGACATCATCGTTACCGTCACCAATGCAACCATCATGACAAGAAAACGTTTCATATTATTCCTTTCTTATTAAATTGAAGAATCTGTATGCATCATAGCTGCTATCTAAGAAGAATCTACTTATGCTATGTTTCAGAATATTGCAGTACCCGCATCAAATAATGCTATAACGCCTTGACGTTACACTGACATTCTCCGTATTATTCACCTATATTAATTACCTACGGTTTCCTATGGCAAGAAGAAATGACCACACGCGTGAAGAGTTATTCGCGCTTACATTAGATAAGGTGCGCGAATTTTTAGAAACACGCCCTTACCATTCATTAAGTTTACGTAAAATTGCCACTATGATTGGCTATGTACCCAGCACTTTAATCAATGTTTTTGGTAGTTATAATCTACTGCTGCTCGAGGTGGTTGGACAAACCTTGGATGAGCTATATCAAGAGTATGAAATAATTCAAAAACAAGAATTATCACCACTTGATACTTTAGAAGCTTTCTCTATTTGTTATTTTGAATTTGCGACGCGTCAACCCCATCGTTGGCAGTTAGTGTTCGAGCATAATATGCATGGTGATGAATTACCCAAACACGCCGCTGAAAGAATATTTCGCGTTATCCAAATGCTTGAAACTCAAATCAGGTTAATAGATCCTGAACAATCCGAGCAAAAAGTAGTCACCATCAGCCGAATCATTTGGGGTTCTGTGCATGGTATTACTGAGCTTAGTATTGGTGATCAGTTTTACACTAACTCTGAGTTAGAAGGCAAAGCACTGATCCATAACTTCTTTGATAATTATTTCTCTGGTTTAAAAGCTTCTGATTTAAAACAATAGTCATGTGAGAAAATCGCAGCTCTGATGTGAGTCACACCAATCGAGATACAGCAACAACATGCTTGATTTATCTTATTTAAGGCAGACAATTTATGTCATCTTCTTTATTGAAAAAACGTCGATTTCTGCCTTATTTCATCACTCAATTCCTCGGTGCTTTCAATGATAATATTTTCAAAAATACACTGTTATTATTGGTGGCATTCGCCGCAGTAGACACCCTCCCCGTATCCTCCGATATTTTTATTAATTTGGCTGCTGGCCTTTTTATTCTGCCGTTTTTTCTCTTTTCTGCCACTGCTGGTGTCTTGGCTGATAACTATGAAAAGTCGAAACTTATACGCATAATAAAAATGGCAGAAGTCATCATTATGTTGCTGGCCGCAATTGGTTTTTTATTTCATAGCTACCTCTCCTTGCTAATCCTGTTGTTCTTGATGGGGACCCAATCAGCCTTTTTTGGCCCCGTTAAATATGCGTTATTACCGCAACATCTTAAAGCAGGTGAATTAGTCTCTGGCAACGCATTGGTTGAAACTGGCACTTTTCTGGCCATTTTATTTGGAACTATTGGCGCGGGCTTTATTGCTGGTAGCGGTCATGCAGAAGTGATAGCAGCAGTGATGGTGATCATATTTTCTATATTGGGCTTTATCGCCAGCAATAAGATCCCAGCAGCACCTGCAGAAAAAAGCCACCAGCCATTTCAGTGGCAGCCAATTACACAAACTCAGCGAACATTGGCGATCGCCAAACAAAACAACCATATTTATCTCTCTATCTTAGCGATCAGCTGGTTTTGGTTTCTTGGCGCTTGCTATTTAACCCAATTTCCTAATTTTACTAAACACTATTTATTGGGCAATCAAGCCAGTGTTTCTTTGCTACTCACTCTGTTCTCAGTCGGCATCGCGGTAGGGTCGTTATTGTGCGCTAGACTTTCCCGCCATCAAGTGAATCTGAAGTTAGTGTTACTCGGTGGTGCACTGATTTCAGTATGCAGTTTCTTACTCGGCTTTAGTACCCCAAGTGCTATCACGACAAGCATTATCACACCAAGCAGTTCTTTATGGGCTTTTATTGCTCAGCCATCCCTGTGGGGTGTGTTCATTAGTCTATTTGGTTTAGGGATCTCTGGAGGGTTATTTATTGTGCCGCTTTACACTCAAATGCAAATCTTGGCGCAGCCGAACCAACGCGCCCAAGTGATCGCCGCCAATAATATCTACAATGCCATTTTCATGGTGGCAAGCGCGCTTATTAGTATCATCTGTTTAGCGATGCTCAATTTATCCATTCCTGATTTTTTTGAACTGTTAGCGGCATTCAACGCTGTGGTTATCTTTCTTCTTTGGTATAAAGCCGCTTCCGTGGCATAAAATGACAGCATAATAAACGAGTGAAGCAAAAATACTCATCTAATACCTCTTAGCGTTAAAAAAAACCAAACAATAGGTTAATAATATTAAACCCAACTATTATTAAAAATGAGGGTATTATCACGGTCCTTTTCTGTTCTCGCTATTGTTAGGTTTGTTATGATCCATTATTTACGTCAGTACGGTGTGTTTACTTTTGCCGCATTAATGTGTTTTACCCCTTGGGTAAACTCGCCAATTGCATTAACCATTGGTTTTTTGCTGGTAAGCTTTGGCTTTGTTCCCCACACTATCCCGTTAACCAAAATCATCAAGAAGTTATTAGCGTATTCTATCGTTGGCTTAGGTTTTGGTATCAATATCCAACAAGCAGTAAGCGCCACTGAAAATGGCTTTGGCATTATTGTGACTACTATTTTTAGTACCTTGATCATTGGTACCTTATTAGCAAAACGAATGGGATTAGAAAGAGAGACTGGGCATTTAATCGCTTCAGGAACCGCGATTTGTGGCGGCAGCGCGATTGCCGCCGTAGCCCCTGCGATTAATGCTAAAGATCAACCGGTAGCAATGTCTTTAGCTGTGATCTATGTGTTAAATTCCGTGGCATTATTTTTGTTCCCAGTGATTGGACACGCATTAGGCTTAAGCCAGTCTCAGTTTGGAACTTGGGCAGCAATTGCGATCCACGATACCTCATCGGTGGTCGGCGCGGCGCAAGCTTATGGTGAACAATCGCTGCAAATTGCCACTACGTTAAAATTAGCACGTGCGTTATGGATTGTGCCGGTCGCTTTTATCAGTGCCTTATTATTTAAGAATGACAGTAAGAAGATCACCATTCCTTTCTTCATTTTATTCTATATCGGTGCGATTGTATTTAGTGACCAAGTACCACAGTTTTCTGCCGTTTATCATGCGATTTATACCTTCGCAAAACAAACATTAGTCTTGTGTTTATTCTTGATTGGCTGTGGCATTTCAATTCAAAAACTAAAAGCCACAGGCCCGAAACCTATGATTTTTGGCGTGATACTATGGGTGGTTATTTCGGTCAGTTCCCTGACTTGGATATTGACTCATATTCAGTAACACCTTATATGGCGCGATGATCACATTTAGGATCAAACATGAGGCTCAATTTGGGCCTCTTTTTTATCTGCTCTGCGCCGCTTTTGATACTTAAAAGCTGAGACCACCACTAAAATAAACGCCCCTAATTCTGCAATAGCTGAGCTCAAACCTTGCGAACTTATCGAAACCGCAATCAATGCCAATACTGCAATCACTAATATTATCTTCATCATCAATCCTTGAATGCTTTTACTTGATGCACTTGATGATAATTATGGCTTAATCATTGCTGGGGGATAAATTCCGATTTGGACTAATACATAACTTTATGCGTATTATATCAATTCCATTTAATATTTGACCCATTTGAATACGCCGAAAAGACGCTTATCCGTCCTTAATCGCTTGAGAAAAGGCTATCCATGACTTTTAACACTTTTCTCTGTACTCAATTTTGATCCTTCATTACCTTTATTGAATTGAGATAATAACGTTTCAACTCAGCGCGGGAGATCTTAATTCCCGTAGAGAGAAGAGATTGAGGTATCAGAAAGTAGCCATCTGGGCATTTGAATTTATCTAAATATGACAGCAGGAAGGCTTTATATTCAGGCTCAGTCTGTAAGCTTGTGGTTTGTAAAAAAGCAATCGGGCGATGACCATATTGAGCATCAGCTACTGGGATCACGATGGCTTGGCTGATATCTGGATGTTGAATTAACGCTGCTTCAATTTCCTCACAATGGATATTCTCACCGCCGGAGGTAAATAAATTATCGGCGCGGCCCACGATCTCTATCTCGCAGAGATCCCCTTTATCCTCTTTTAGCTCATGCTCTATGCCGAGATCTTTAGTATCAAACCAAGGTTGTTGCTGAGTCACTAAAGGGGTGAGTTTACCTTGCGATAAATAACCTGCCGCCAACACTTCGCCCGCCACATAAATACGCCCTTGCTGCAGTTTGATTTTACGATGCGTGAGCACATGCCCAGCCGTTGGCGAGCCATCGCATTTTTTGGCGATCACATTCGACGCGGTTTCCGTCATGCCATAACCGGCCCAACATTCGATCCCTTGCTCGGCCGCTTGATTGGTGAGTGAAACTGGAATATGTGCGCCGCCAAGCAGCACTCGTTTGAGTTTTAACGGCGCTGACACAGCTGCATCTAACACCCGTTGTAGCTGTGTCGGCACCAGTGATGCATGTGTAACGCCTTGCAGATCGCAGATTAACTCGCCGCTGCCAATCACCAATTGCGCCCCTTGAGATAACCAGCGCCAGATAATTGATAAGCCCGAAACATGGTACATAGGTAAACTGAGCAACCATGAGTCTTGCGCATTAAATTCAAATTCTTCAATCAAACCTTGGGCACTGGCAAGGTGTTGCTTGGCTAAATGCACCACCGCTTTGGGAGTGCCGGTAGAGCCTGAGGTAAACACAATGCTGGCAGGGTTAGTCGGCTGGTATTGATTGAGTTGCGGGTTTGAACGGCTAGTGACAGTGCTAGCGCCACTATTATTAACCCCATCGATTTGAAGTGCCACAATCTGTGCGTTGTGTGTTGGATGAGCGGTAAACAAAGATGAATCCAACGCACTACAACCTTCTCCTAACCATAAGAACTGCGCTTGGATAATATCGAGTTTTTGCTGCAGCAAGGATGGTGATTGCGGTGGGATCAACGCACATAATGCCCCCAATCGCACACATGCTAGATACAAGATCACCATATCAGGATGGTTTTTTCCAACCGCCGCTACAATGTTGTTAGCAGCCAATCCTTGAATTACCAAATTCTGCGCCACCGCATCAATTTTTTGATCCAGTTGTTGCCAGCTATAACTGCAATCTGCTGATTTGAAAGCGACTGCTTTAGCAGCAGGCGCTTTCAACATATTGGCTTGTTTCACACTTTGCTGATGCCAATGCTGGATCATATCGTTCATCGTGCTACTCGTATTAAAGGTCGAAAAACAAGGAATCAATCACGCCAACATTCGACTCTAGGGGCTGTTGACGGTTAAATATCTTTAGAGGGTTCGACACTGCTCCAGATTTTTTGTTGTTGCAATAGTGGGATCACCGGTAAGGTGCTTTCTGGCCACGGCAGCTGGAGTTGTGCTTTAAACAATTGCAGCGTATCTAAACCTGGGACTTGTTGCGGCGTTTTCCAAGCAGCAAAACGAGCCAGTTGTGTTAAACCGATTGTCGATTCTAAGCTTGAGCTGATAACCGCTTGCAGTCCATTTTTCTCTGCTTGCTCAATCAATTCAATACAACGTGCAATCGAACCAATCAATGTTGGCTTGATCACTATGGTATTGACACCATCAAAGCAGAGATCCTCAAAATTGAACTCTGCTTGGCTCGAATGCTGCTGCACACTTTGTTGCACTGTTTCATCCCAGCCAATATTAATGCCGGTTTGCTGAGCAAATTGAACACTTTGTTCTGGTGTTTGACATGGCTCTTCTAAAAAGGCGATGCGAGAGCGGTATTCAGGTGCAATATATTGAGCAAATTTTAATGCTTTGGCTAACGGCCAACTACGATTAGCATCTAACCGCAAATATAAATCTGGGATCGATTCTAAAAATAGATTCACTAACATGCCATCACGAATAGGCTCATACAAGCCCACTTTCACTTTGGCCACTTTTTGCAATAGCTTCGCCGCTTGCATTTTTTCAAACACTGGCAATAATTCATCCGGATCGCCACTGCACAAGGGTGCGGTCAAGTATTGTCCTTGTGCTGGCAGTTCGTTACTCAACTCCAACTGCGCCATTGATAGACCAAAAGCAACCGAAGGATATAACACCTCAAACTGTGGCCATTGACCTGTCGCTTGCCAAAGTTCGAGCAATGGCAGCAACTGAGCTTGGGCTTGCTCAACCGTTTCGTCACTAAAGCTTGGTAGTGGTGCAACTTCAGCATAAACCATGCGCTCGTTGTCACTCAATTCAATGATCAAACCCTCGCGTTGCAACAAGCGTTGCTGGCGAACAATCACCCCGCTGTCCATTGGCAATTGATAACGATAAAGAGAAGCTTGGCGAGTTGTATTTGTCATAAGAAACCATCATTAATGCGTATTTATAAAAACGAAAAAGGCATGTGAACAATACTCACACGCCTTATTAATAACTTTTTACTGTGATTATTTAGCTAAATCAAGTGAGATAAGAAACTCATCCACGATTTGAGCATATTGCTGCGGTTGTTCATGGTGCGAGTTATGCCCCGAGTTCGTGACTATTTTACAATTCAAACCACTTTCTTCAGCTAATGCTCTAAATTTTGCATCGTGTTCACCGCAAATATACAGCAACGGCAATGACTGAGCTTTTAACGCATCCAGCAGATAAGGCTGTTTCGACAATGAAGTCGCACGCAGCATACAACCTAATTGAGAGCCTAAATTATCGCTACGCATTTCGACTAACAATTCACGTTGCTCTTCAGTTAAAGTAGCAAACACACCTTGCTGATACCAATCAAACAATACTTCTTCCATTGATTCGGTCGCAAAGCGTTTCGACCAATGTTTATCGCCTTCCCAGCGCTGCATTTTATCTTCTTCCGCTTGGATACCGAAATTGCCGCCTTCTAAAATAGCACCTTTAATGTTCAGTTCTGGCAAGCTCTTTTGCGAAATACCATACATACTGATACGTGCACCTAAAGAGTAACCCACCAGCACTAACGGTGAATCTAAAGGCAATTTGCGTTTTTTCAACTGTGCCAAAATGGTCAATTGAATTTGCTGACAAGCCCCTTCAAAGTCATCCACTTCACAGTATTTGCTCATACCATGACAAGGTAAATCGACTTGAATTGATTGAGGAGACTTAAGATAAGAAAGACACCCTTTCCAATCTTGCGTCGAGCCTAAAAATCCATGTAAAAACACCGGAATTGGCTGAACGGATCCAGCCTCGCTTGAGTTATCCATTACTTGGCTATACAACATGAACTTTTACCGCCTGTAAAATAGTTTGAATTTGAGTGGAAGCTTGCTCGGGTGGTGTGATCACTTCCACCACCAAAGCTGTATTGGTTTCGCCTTGTTCAAAGCGTTGCACGTAATCGGTTATCCCTTGCAAGCATTGTGTCAGTAGTGCGGGTTGCAAGTAATCTAATCCAAATTGTTTGGCCGCAAATTCAAACTGATAGCCATGTGGCATTTGATAAAGCGTTTGTTTTTGCGCATCGGGCACTGGCAGTAAATCAAAAATCGCGCCACCATCATTATTACTCACTAACACCACATGTGGCTTAGGCACACAGGTTAAAAGTGACAGTGAATTGAGATCATATAACAAAGAGGTGTCACCAATTAAGGTCAACATCGCCTGTTGTTTTTCACGTTGAACACCGGCAGTGGTGGCAATTAAACCATCAATGCCCGATGCACCTCTATTAGTATAAACCGATGTATCTGGGATCGCACTCAGCATATCGACTAATCGGACAATCAAGCTATTGCCGATAAATAAATCACCGCTTCCTAGCGCCGCTAACAAAGCGGGTAATTGCTCGGCAAGTTGACATTCAGTCAGCGCGGCTTGTGGTTTTAACACCATCGCTTGGTTGAGCGCAGCCGGTTGATTAACAGCCGTAGATTGATTAATCACGTTTTGCGCCGCTTTACCCACCACCGACGATGCTTGTTGTAAATCATCGCCCCAATGTTGGGTATTCTGTGTTTGGTCGTTAATCGCAACTTGTAATAACCCAAGGCTTGCTTCAATCGACGAGACAGTGCGCAGTTGTGGTAAATGATCGGGGTTTAAAATACTGGCTGCAGGATCAAACAACCAATATGGGCAGGTTTCATGGTTAGCCATCGATTTAATCCAAAAACCAAGCCGTTTTGAGACTAATCGTGCGCCAAATTGCAAAATACAATCCGCTGCCGATAGCTGCTTTTGGTAGCCATCATTTTGTAACCACAGATCATAATGCGCCCAACCGCTGCTGATCCCACTTTGAGGATCGCACAACACAGGCCATCCGAGTTGCTCGGCAAATTGTCGAACCAACTGCGCTTGTTTAAGTGGCATTTTACCAACAATGACCACGCCTTTTTTATCCCCAAGTTGATTGAGTAACGCTTGCTGGCGTTGATTGCTCACTTCGGCGCTCAATGCCGATTGAATGGTATGCTTGTTGTGGCATTGAGCTTGAACTTGAGATTTAGCTTGGCAGCGTGCTTGTTGCAAATACGGCAGATATTGCAGTTTTTGTTGCTCAGACTGCAAATACAGCGGCTCTGGATAGGGACAGTTAATATGCAGCGAACCCGTTTGACTCGCTTGCAGTGCTAAAGCCGATTGGATTTCAAGCAAGCTGTCCGCTAAAGGCGTATCAATACTTGGGCTTGGTAAATGCACGCTGGTCACCACATGCGATGAAAATATACCTTGTTGCTGAATGGCCTGATTAGCGCCAACACCAATTAAATTTTCGGGGCGATCGGCGGTCAGCAATACTAATGACTCCCCCGTTAACCCTGTTTCAGCCACCGCAGGCAATAAATTGGCTACCGCGGTGCCAGAGGTCACAATAATTGCCACTCGCTCAACTACTTGTTGTTTATCCGCCGCTGCTTTTTCTCGACTGGCTTTGGCAAGACCAAGGGCTAAAAACGCCAATCCGCGCTCATCAAAGTGAGTATGCAGCGTAAAGCCATGTTGCTCCGCAAGTTCTAATGCTTCTAAGCTTAATGGCGTTGAGCGAGATCCCGGCGCAATACAGATATGTTTCACTCCGTTCTCCGCCAAGGTTTCTAACAGAGCTTGCGCCCAAATTCGGTTGATCCCTGCCTGACTCAAGCCAACTCCTCATTATCGTTATGATCGGAAATAAGACTGAGCAAGGTGGCGGTTTTTCGATTCAATTCTTGCCATTCATATTGCGCTTCTGAGCCTGGAACAATTCCCGCACCGGCATATAGCTTAACGGTATTATCATTAATTAAAGCACTGCGGATCGCGACGCAAAACTCGGCTTTATCGTGACCAAAATAGCCGACCGAACCACTGTACCAACCACGGGTAAAGGGCTCATTAGTGCGAATAAATTGGATCGCATCTTCACGCGGTAATCCCGCCATCGCCGCGGTCGGTTGCAACGCCGACAGCAATTGCACCCCTTTGACATTTGAAGATAGATTTGCATGGATCGGCCGAATCAAATGCTGCACTTTTCGTAGTTGAATTAAAGCCGCGTCCGGTTGCACGTCGATATTGCTGGTATAAGGCGCTAAGCACTGCACAATATCATCGACGACGATTTGGTTTTCACGCAAATTTTTATCGTCGGATAATAGCCATTGTGATAAACGTGCATCTTCTTGTGCATCGTCGCTGCGACCAATGGTTCCAGCGACCGCTTCGGTAGCTAAACTGTCCCCAATTCGGCTGTATAATCGCTCTGGAGTGGAGCCCATAAAACCATGATGCTCTGAAAACGACAGCAAAAAATGAAAGCTATTATGATTAATCGCGCGGCTGGCTTTAAGCAAATGGGTGGCTCGGATCGGCGCGGGTAATTCAACATTGGTTTTACGCGCTAGCACCACTTTCTCAAACTGATCATTATCAATCGCGCTTAAAGCTTTATTAACAATATGCTGCCATTCATTAAATTGAGGAGAATAATGAATGTTACCCACTTGAGGTTGCAGTGGCGGGATCGGGCTATATTGGGTTTTTAGATGATGCAAGACTTGTAAGGTACGCTGAACGTCACTTGATACATTGATATTCAAGCTCCAATTATCATCTTGACGGATCAACTCAACGATAGGTAAAAAGAAATAGCAAGACTGACGCTGAGTTTTCGATTGCTCATTATCAAACGCTTTACCGCCCCACACGCGCTGATTATCGCCTAAAATCGTGTAGGCAGCAGAAGGATCGGTAAACGCATGCAGTTGTTCTAAAGCGATCACTTCTTCTCGGCCATCGCGTGATTGCCAATAAAACTTAGGAAATAGTGGTTGCGCCTCTAACCAATCTATACTGCAAAAATCATTGGGTATTGTTACGCTTTTACTGAGGCGATTTCCATCCGCCGCTTGTCCATTTTCCACTCGTTCAATTAAGGATAAAATCACTTGATGCAAATCAGACAAGCCAACCTCTCAATCTATTTTTAATGATGTTCAATAACCGCATTATACCTCATCCCCTTACTTGTGCTCACCTGTTTTTTCAGTGGTTTGCACCTAAAAAATAGTGTAACTTAAATCACTATCATTTCCGAAAGCCGAGAACCTGCCATGAAAAACATCGAGATGTCATCAAAGCTCGATAATGTCTGCTACGACATTCGAGGTCCGATCTTAAAACATGCCAAGCGCATGGAAGAAGAAGGGCAAAAAATATTAAAACTCAATATTGGTAACCCTGCCCCATTTGGTTTTGATGCCCCTGATGAAATCTTAGTCGATGTAATTCGTAACCTGCCAACTTCTCAAGGTTATTGTGACTCAAAAGGCATTTATTCAGCGCGTAAAGCGGTGGTGCAACATTATCAGAAATTAGGCTTGCGTGAGCTTGAAGTTGAAGATGTCTACATTGGTAATGGCGCCTCCGAATTGATCGTTATGTCTCTACAAGCTCTGCTCAATAATGGCGATGAAATATTGATCCCCGCTCCCGACTACCCACTTTGGACCGCAGCCGCCTCACTGGCAGGTGGCAAGCCGGTACATTATATCTGTGATGAGTCGTCTGATTGGTATCCTGATCTCGAGGATATTAAAAAGAAAATCACCCCGACCACCCGCGGGATTGTATTGATTAACCCAAACAATCCGACCGGCGCTGTGTATAGCCGTGACTTTTTGCTCGAAGTGGTGGAAATTGCCCGCCAACACGGTTTGATCATTTTTGCTGATGAAATCTACGATAAAGTATTGTACGAAGGCGCAACCCATACTTCGATCGCAACCCTAGCCGACGATGTGTTAATGGCGACTTTTAATGGACTATCAAAAGCGTATCGTGTGTGTGGCTTCCGTGGCGGTTGGATGTTCTTAACTGGACCAAAACATTTGGCCAAAGGCTATATTGATGGCTTGGATATGCTGTCGTCAATGCGCTTGTGTGCCAATGTGCCGATGCAACATGCGATCCAAACGGCGCTGGGTGGCTATCAAAGTATCAATGAATTATTATTGCCTGGTGGACGTTTACTCGAACAACGTAATAAAGCCTATGAGTTGATCACTCAGATCCCCGGTATCACTTGTGTCAAACCTAAAGGGGCTATGTATTTGTTCCCTAAAATTGACACCAAAAAATACAACATCAAAGACGATGCAAAAATGGTGCTCGATTTCTTAGTACAAGAGAAAGTATTACTGGTACAAGGCACTGGCTTTAATTGGAAGCAACCAGACCACTTCCGTATCGTCACCTTACCGCATGTAGAGGATCTTGAAGTTGCCATTGGTCGTTTTGAGCGATTTTTGTCTACTTATTCTCAATAATGAACATTCGGCTTTATTCGACACGGATTGAATAAAGCCGATTTTATTCCCCTATCTCTCCTTTATGATTCTCATCTAGCAGGACGTCGTATGAACGCTGAATTCGATAATAGCCACCCACAAAATAATCCGGACAATACCGCAAACAATAACCCAGATAATAACCCGCACCAACCAAGCCATTTTTTTGCTCATCTGGCGCGAATGAAACTGATCCAACGCTGGCCATTAATGCGCTCAATTTCAGCTGAAAATATTTCTGAGCACAGCCTGCAAGTCGCGTTTGTCGGCCATGCCCTTGCCATCATTAAAAACAAAAAATTTGGCGGCAATGTGAACCCAGAGCGGATCGCGTTACTGGGTATGTATCACGACAGCAGCGAAGTGTTGACTGGCGACTTACCGACCCCGGTCAAATATCACAACCCAGCGATTGCTAAAGAATATAAAAAGATTGAGCTTGAAGCAGAGAAAAGACTGGTGGCAATGCTGCCCGAAGAGATACAACAAGATTTTGCACCATTTTTGATTAGTGATGCCATCGACCCACAAGATCAAGCGCTAGTAAAACAAGCCGATAGCCTGTGTGCTTATTTAAAATGCTTAGAAGAACTTTCGGCAGGAAACCATGAATTTGAACAAGCAAAAGCCCGTTTAGAGTTAACCCTAAAGCAGCGCGAAACTCCTGAAATGCGTTATTTCTTAACCGTATTCGCACCAAGCTTTGAACTGACGTTAGATGAGATTAGCTAACGTCATTAATCCCCTTTAGTAAAATAGAAGGATCATCGGTTTGATCCTTCTGCTCCCATCAACGATTCAATACTCACAACCCTTATTGCAACTTTTGCTCCCGCTTGTCCATTATTGCTTGGTATTCTTTTTTATCGAACTGTTGATCATATAATCCAATCTGTGGGTATACCTTGCTATCTAAGGTATTATCCGGATATAAGTTTGCAGGAATATGATCGCTAAAGGAATCCAGGTATCTATTCTCTATTTTCATGCTCATCGACGAAATATCATCAAATACAATATTAAAATCGCGATCGGTTAAAGATAAAGTTAACGGTTTAATATCATCGGGTATCACAGGGTCAAGATCTGTATTGTCCCCTTGATTGATTATTGAGCGAGTCAATAACGCCGGTGTTTGTTGCATGGTTAATTGATAGTTACGCTTTAATATCATGTATTTTTGTGGGATTGGCACATGTGAGTCCCACCAAATACCATCTACCGCATTAAACGCAGCAGAACTTAATTCTTTATTAAGTGGCTGTAAATACTCAAGCGCTTGCTGGATCCAGACTGTCATATTGCGGTTGTAACTATTGACTGAAAGGGCAAGATTATCAATCACCAATTTAGAGGCCAACTTAGCGCCTAACATATTGGAATACAGATCTTCTAATGAATAAGCCGACACTAACTCTGGAAACAGTGGAAAGCTTTTAAATCCATGCCATTGTGAGATTTCATGCCCTTGCGCCATTTTAAATGCGTAATAGGCCGCAAGTTCAATACTCAATGTTCTTTTTTGTTGCTCAGTTAAATGCTCGGTTGGGAACGCTTTAAAGTGAATGCTGCGCGCACCTAATTCTGGCTCTAATTCGATGCTAAATTCTTGCCCCAACTTAGGGTAGATTTTATAAAAAAGCCCCACGGTATTATCGGCAGTGTCACGAACATGCGCCAGATCGATAAAGCCGCCTTTTACGGTATACAAAATACCATTATGCTCACCTTCTACCACATATGAATCATCACTTTTTCGCATTGAAAACTGACTAGAACCATAAATATGCAAACCTAAAGCATCAATATCTGCAGTATTCGGCAGTTGGAAAAACGGCACTTTAATCTTGCCCACTTCCACTCGTTGACGATTACCAAAAGCGCAACAAGGACGCACTTCGGTGGGCAATTCAAAACTGGTTGCGCTTGATATCGTGTCTTGGCGGATAGGTTTGGCCGACGCGAGGATCTGAGCCACATCGCTGGCTTGCGGCTGAGTCGTTTCTTGCCATGAGTTTGATGAACAACCCGTTACTCCAAACAACAAGCAAGCAAATATCCATGGTGTGTTTTTCATGCAGGTTCTACCTTAACGATTAAAGTGCCCATATTAAGTGTCTATATTTACGGCCTTGCTATTTCACGGCAAGTTGAGGCGATAGGTTTATGTCCGATAGAGCAGCATGTTGCTTAATAAAGTGATTCAACAATCGATTTATGGTATCGGGCTTTTCTAGCAAAATATTATGCGCCGTTCCGGTCACAATATAAAGAGGCGCACTCAATTGTTTCGACAGCAACATTCCATTTTCAAGTGGGAAAATTCGGTCATCTTCACCCCAAATAAGTTGCATCGGGGGCAAACCGTTAGGCTGCGATTTTTTATGCGTTACTTTTGCAACTAAATCATCACGTGACGCAATCAAGTGATTGAGCATATACGATTTTTGTTGTGCGTTACTGGCAAAATATTTATCATAAAATCCACCCATGGTGAAGGCGGGAACATGTAATGGGTCTTCACTGGTGGCATTCATTAAACGCTTTAATCCCACATCATCTTGCGGTACAAATAAATCACTCGGTTGCTTAATATCAAAGCGAGTCATTAGCGCATCGAGATCGGTTTGATCAAATGCGCCGCCGGGGCTAGAAATAATAGTGGCAGTGGTCGCGAGGTCATTATTGGCGAGCAAACCGTACACAATAAACCCCCCATAAGAATGGCCGACTAAATGTACATTTCCCTGAATGTCCAACTGCTGAAGCAAGTCTGCTAATGCGGTGACTTGGTCTTCTAAACTTGGAGTGAGATCGCTAATCGATTGGCCATACCATAAAATATCTGGCGCGATCACTCGATATTTATCACCTAAAGCTAACATGGTCGATTGCCAGTTTGATAAGGCATCGCCACCGACACCATGTATCAGGATCACGGTATTGTCACTGACTTTTTGGTTATCCCAATAATGGAATTGAGTATGATGCTCGCGGTTATTAAGCGTCACAGTATGCTCTGTGAAATTCTCACTTTGCAGGCTCGATTCTAAATGATCTACATAGAGGTTGGTGGTCGCACTACAGGCGCTTAGTAACAGACACAATATCACTAAGCCAATATTCTTCATTAAAATGCCTCATTAACATTGAAATACACCATAGACTCATCCTCACCAATGGCATAATCTAAACGTAAATTCACTCTATCTTTGACTCGAAAACGGTAGCCAACGCCATAACTCATTAACACATCTTTACCGATTTGATTAACTTGTTCGCCCGAACTTGCCGCCCCGACCCAAGTCACCATGCCGGTACGCCCATATAAAGGTAAACGGTACTCAACTTGAGTGTAGAGGATTTGATTATCACGGTAACGACCTTCAATATAGCCTCTTAAATTGTCCGCACCGCCCACTTCGGGTAAGTAATTCCACGGCACGTCACCATTAGTAAAAGCGCCTTTCACTTGCCAAGCTAGCACCCCTGGTACCGGCTCTAAATCAATATAGTTCGATAGCACCGCATTATAAGTGGTAAAGTTTTCATCGCTTAGTGCTTCAAAATATTGCGCCATATCCACCTGAAACAGCCATCCTGTATAAGGATTTAATACATAATCGCGTGAATCATACGTTAAGTTAACCACCAGACCTAACGCTTCGTTATCATCTAATATCTCTGGCATACCTACGCCGACATTATTAAATTCTGCGCTACTGGCTTGAACTTTTTGATAATCAAAACCAACCCCAACAAATAAATTTGGTCTTAATTTATAGTAATACTTGGGAGAAAACTGGAAGATCTCATGGGTAAAATCAATCTTATTACTGTCTTTTTTTCCTGCATCATAGCCGCTGCCATAATACACATCCGGCGCTTTTGATATTTCGGCTAATAACTCAAGCCGATGCTCTCCATTATTTAAAAAGGTAATATTATGCACCGTAATACCGGCTGAAAAATTGCTGGAAGCAAAGCCGTTAATGGTCACACTGGAAGGTTGTTCATGGCTCGTATCACTGGCCGCATGATAAAGCCCGACGGCAGAAACGCCAATACCAAATTCCATTTCAGGGGTATAAAATGGCCCAGGTAATACCGAAAAATCTATTTTTTTACTGGGATCATAATCGCCACTGGCACCAAGACCATCTAACATCCGATCGATCGCATTTTTTTTATGATCTTTTTTCTCTGGCCATAGTGGCACCACCGCGCAAGCTTGGGTCGAGTAAAACACCACAACACTGAAGTAAATAAAAATGTTTTTCATCAATTAATATCGATACTCTAAGCCAGCAAACGCACTGGTTCTTTCACCAAAACCAAACTCTGCGATCACATCCCATGTTGAATTTAATACATAGTTAAAGCCTAGCGTGGTGTTCCATTCTGATTCGAGTTCTTGTTTTACATTGAACTTGCCATCTGGAGCGATTTGATTCACCTTGGCGCGCAGTTGACCTGATAAAATATCATTAAGTTCGCCACCCATTTCTTGTTGCACTCCTTGATACATCGCGCCAACCCAGACTCTTAACTCTTTATTTAGTGGCATAAAGCGATAACCGATCCGTGGGCTAATTACGACCGAATCAATTTGTCCATCTAAAATGTCGAGTTCGGTACGGCTATAATTCATATCCACAATAGTAAACCAATTGCCGACACCTCCAGCGACAGTCATACCGACGCCATAAGTCGTCCCTCGATAATCAAGATCAAAGGTGCCAATCCGGCGGGTTTCGTCTGGGTTTTTTCCACAGATTTGATTCATTATCGGCGCTAAAGGATTACCAATCACTCGTGTAGGACGACCAGATTTACAGGTAATAGGAGCTGAACTAGTACCGTCGGTCACGCCAACCAAACCATAAACATTTAAAAACGGAAATAGCCACATATCGGCCCGTAACGTCACATTGGTTGCTTCTTGTTTGGCATCCGATATATCAAGATATTGGTCAAATATGGCATTAGATACCGTGCTTAAATCTTTATTTGGTAAGCCTTTGATAGGACCAGAAAGGTTAATAGAATTAATATTGATCGGTTGATCCATCGAAAAATAGCTTAAGGATAAGCCGTAGGTTTTTGGTAACACATAGCCTCGGTCGCGCGCTTCTTTTCCCCAAATTGGAAACATACGATCGTTGTTTGGGTTTTCTTGCGGGCCGATAAGGTCATTTGATTGAGGATTTGACGCGTGAGATTGGTTTGTCTGTGCACCAACGGCAGTAGACAACAAAGCAGTAAACGCTATAAATGAAATGATTATTTGGTTAAACATTTTATCCTTAAAAACCGAATGCATGCGTCTTCCTACTGACTAGCTAGCAATAACGATACACTTCACTCATCTATTTAGCAAAATAAATCATAGCGACTTAGTTTTATTATCTATTCATGTCCCTTATTTATTTAGATAGTTACGTTCAAATACACCATCGGGCATTTGGGCAATATGAAAATCCACCATTTTTTCGAAACAATAAATAAGCGAACTAAAATCAATATAAGGTTCAAGTACCTGTAATGCATAACAGCCCGCTTCGAGGGTAGAAAGATGCTGGCTACTTGGCGCTTTACGAATACGATAATTTCCCATCACATCGGCCGAGAGTTGAACTTTGGTTAAGTGATGAAGATTACTGGACAGTTGCCACATTTTATAGGCTTTCTTCCAAGTACCATCGAGTAAAATTAAGCGCTGCTTTGTCACACTCTGTTCTGTGCCCGTCATTTGAGCCGGTGACTGCTTATCTTGCTTGCTAAGCATGCGCGACTGACCCAGTAATAATAACCAATCCTCTATCGCTAGGCTGCTATCACTGGGATACAAAACTGCGGTATTAACATTAGGCTCACTCAATAAGGTATTAAGTTGCGGGTGCTTACTAAAATCTTCTCCCACAAAACACAAACAATCCTTTAAGCTTAATGTTAAAATCTTAGCGCTGCCCATCGGACGTTTGGTTTCTGATGGATGCTGTAAGATCACCAACTGCGTTTGGGCGAAAATTGGTGTGATCCATTGGCAAATACAAGCAAGTTTAGCTTTGCCGCATTGAAGACAATATCGAGACATAAGGACGTTATTTGTTCCGTTTACTAATGATAATAAGTGCTGTCATGGCGCTGTTTCAATTGCCTACATTGCACAATTGGATGCTATGGGATAGTCATTTGATTGCCGGTGGGCAAGTATGGCGGATCGTAACAGGAAATTTCACTCATACCAATCTCTATCACTTAGGTATGAACATGGCCGGTTTATGGCTGATCAGCTATATCTTCCGAGCAGAATTTACCATCCGAACATATACTGCAGTATTGTTGCTGCTTTGTTTATCGGTTGGCAGCTTATTATTGTTAACCTCCATTCAAGTTTACGTAGGTTTATCTGGCGTATTACATGGATTGTTTGGTTTTTATGCGATAAAAGAATGGCGACAAGGACGTAAAGCAAGCTTGTTACTCGCGATTGGATTAGCGGTGAAAATCACTTGGGAACAATGCTTTGGCTCGCCTACCGGCAGTGAAGCATTAATTGGTGCAGGGGTTGCGATAAATGCTCATCTATTTGGCTCACTCACTGGTTTAATTTTAGCTTTATGCTTTACCCATCCTGCTTTTGTAAGTACAAAAAAGCGCTTAGGGATAAGCTAAGCGCTAAAATCGTATAACTGCTTTTACTGTTAAACCTTATTTCTCTCTTAAAGCTACAGCAAAATGCGGTCTTTGTTTTTATCAATGGTCGATTGCCCGATCCCTTTGACTTGCTTTAACGATTCCAGATCTTTAAATTTTCCATTTTCAGTCCGAAAGTCAACGATCTGTTGCGCTTTTTTCTCACCAATACCTTTGAGCATTGTGGCTATTTCATTAGCATCGGCAGTATTAACATTGACCGTAATCGCGATCCCTTCGTGTTGAGCGTCGGTATCCGCAGCCACCGCAACCCCCATAGGTAAAAAAGTGACCATCAATAATAAACATAAACTGCGTAAAATTCGCATCGGCTAAATCTCCATTTTAAAGTTGAAATTTGAGCCTAGTAAAGATTTCAATCTAGCGGTGTCTCAAATATGGACATGGGACATTTCGCATAGAGACACTCTGCTGAACAACATCATAATTACAACTTTATGTGCGTTGATGCACCCTCATTACAATGCTGAACTCATCAACGCTACGATCATTGTTTAGATGCTCTGCCAGCTGTAGTTCATCATCAGGAAGTATAAGGCACTATCATAAGAGCCACTGACAAGGCCTTGAACGTATGAATCTTCAATTGGCACATATTCAAATGCTAAACCAATTGATTGTGTCTCATCAAGCTGATACTTCACCCCTGTACCGATACGCCACGCATCGCCAGAAGGTACGGTCAATGAAGTATTATCTTGGTTTCTATAGAAGCTAGAATCAAACGCAACCCCCATATTCCATAACCAAT
This sequence comes from Vibrio sp. S11_S32, assembly GCF_014694465.1. Taxonomy (NCBI): domain Bacteria; kingdom Pseudomonadati; phylum Pseudomonadota; class Gammaproteobacteria; order Vibrionales; family Vibrionaceae; genus Vibrio; species Vibrio sp. S11_S32. Next base: position 154,958 of record NZ_JAAUWS010000003.1, read on the forward strand.
CTTGATTGATTAGATATTGCACCCCTAAAGCTAAATGGTAGGTATCTTGCAATAATGAGTCACCTGAAGAACCAGAGGACGATACATTGTTACCCTTAATGTTAGCATTGGCGTTAATTTCACTATCAGAGTAACGACTCCAATCTTGCCAACCAATGTTGCCCATAATGGCGAAAGAAGCATTTAGTTGATGAAATGCACTGAACATCACTTGCTGTGGGGTTTTGACCACCGAATTTAAGCCCAGTGAACCATAGTCAGATAGGTCTTTTGCATCCAGATCAAAGTCCGTTTCACTTAAATAGCTCAAACCAAAACGAGTATCATCACTGTATTCATAGAGTACCCCAACTTTTCCGCTAAAAGCAAAATCGTGATCATCCGATTTTAGTTTTCCGCCATCAATACCGTTGCGTTCAAGCTTTAAAATACCGTAGTTAATATCAAGCGCCGCACCAACCGACCAATGTTCATTAAATCGATAAGAAGCCGAAGGTGCGATAATCAAAGACATTAAGGTCGCTTTATTTAACACTGTGGCTTTATTACCGACATTCAATGCATCGCCAAAATCAACACCACTGCCGTAGTTGCCGTAAGTACCAAGACCAACCGTCCATTTGTCATCTAACTGTTGACTATAAAACGCCGATACCGTTGGCAATGCACCCACCACATTATCAGCAGTCTGACCAGTATCTCGGGTATAGTCATTATCACCAACTAATAATTGTGCGCCACCGGTAAAAGACTTGCCTTTAACATGTGATAAACCCGCAGGGTTAATTGCAAGTACTGACGCATCTTGCGCCCGTGCTGCCATGCCGGCGGCAGCTAAACCGACATCATCTGTACCAATTTCGTATAAAGAAGGTCCTGCTGCCATGGCAGAAGCACTGACTAATGCCAATGGAAAAATGAACTTACCTAAAGGTTTAATAACGGTTCTACTCAAAAGGGATTAATAAAATTTGATGCAACTATTAATAGTATAGATAATGTGTTTAGTTTTTGATCTTTATCGTCTTTTTATATATTAAAAAGTGAGTGTTCTCAAATTTGGATTATTTTACATTGCTTGGACATTCAAGGACTCACACAAGCACCTTGTAGTGTTATAAAAAAAGGCTGCCCAGCGGCAACCTTTTAGTCTCAATATATATAACGGTGAGTTTATTGCTCTTTTAATCCGTGATATTCAATTGATGTCGTTTCACGTAATGATGCAATGATGGCCGCGAGATCTTGTTGATTATTCATTTGTAGCAGTTGGTTACTGATCTGTTGAGCAAATTGCGCATTATCATTAGTGGTCACTTTATTTAATTTCACCACCACGATGTTGCCTTGTTGATCGCGAGATTGGCCATAAACCGGTTTATCACCTGCAGGATGGGGCATCGCATAAACATTCACAGCCAATGGAGAGCGACGGTCGATGGTTTGTGATTTGCCAAAGCTCACATTCTGCGCGCTAAGAACAGAATCATCGCCCGCTTTAAGGCTTTTCACCATTTTTTGCGCCGTTGATAGCGCTTCTTGCTCACCTTTGCTTGCCGCGACCGCTTGCTCAAGTTGAGGTTTCACTTGCTCAAATGGTAATACAGTTTCACTGCGCTTATCTTCAATGCGAACTACAACCACATGTTCTGGTGCAATCTCAATCACGGATGAGTTTAAGCCTTCATTCTTAACATCAGAGCTTTTTAGTGCTTTCAACACATCTTTTGACTTAAGTATTTCTGGTGCATTGGCTTCTGAAATAAAATCCGTCTTGTGGATCGTACCGTCGACCGCTTTGGCTGAATCTTCCAAAGAATCTGGTGATTCAAATGCAACTGATTCAAGTTTGGTTTGCAGTTTATAAAATTTATCGACTGCTTTTTCATCGATCAAATCGGCTTTAATGCTGGCAACAACATCAGCGTAAGGTTTAGCTTGAGCTGGTTTCTCGTCTTCTAGCATGATGATGTGATAGCCAAAACTTGATTTCACGACATCTGAAATTTCACCTTTATTTTTGAGTGAAAAAGCCGCTTTTTCGAATTCTGGATCCATAACCCCTTTTTCAATCCAACCTAAGTCACCACCTGATTTTGCGCTGCCAACATCAGCAGAATCTTTTTGGGCTAAAGTCGCAAAGTCTGCTCCGCCTTTTAATTGCGCCAAAATAGCTTTTGCTTTCGCTTCATCACCTTTAATTAAGATGTGCGCCACTTTACGTTGACCTTTCGATGAGTATTTATCTAAATGGTCTTGGTAGTATTTTTGTGTGTCTGCATCTGTGATGGTAATAGATTTTTTCAATTGCTCAGCAGAAAGCTCAAGGTATGCGACTTTCGCTTGCTCTGGGCGAGTGTAGGCTTCTTGATGCGACTTATAATACGCTTGTAGCTCATCACCTGTCACTTTCACTTGCTTAGCGAAATCGGCCACATTCAAGGTAAATGATTGAATATCACGTTGCTGAGTAAGAAGTTGCGTTTCCATTTTAACTTCAGTTGGCAACACAAACTCACTGGCTTGGATAGAATTGGCGACTTGGCTGCGGACTAAGTTTTTACGCAGGTATTCCGCAAAACTGTCGGCTGAGAATCCGGCACGGCGTAGCGTAGCAGAATAAATATCTTGGCTGAATTTACCGTCTTTTTGGAATTCAGGCATGGTCAACAGTAGATCGCGCACTTGCTTGTCACTAATACGTAGATTTAACGACTCAGCATATTGTTGTAATAGCTCATCATTAATCATTTGGTCTAATACGTTTTTACGAAATGCCGCCACGTATTGAGGATCACCCATCATGGCAGAGAATTGATCGCCACCTTGAGATTGCATTCGATTACGTTGATTTTGATAAGCTTGTTCAAACGAGCTACGATCAATTTCAGTATGTCCGACTTTTGCTGCAACACTGCTGCCGCCACCCACTAAATAACTGCTTACACCCGCAAATACAAATGAAAGGATGATTAATCCTAAGATGATTTTAATTGCGATGCCATTTACGCCTTCGCGTAGTCGATCCATCATAATTTAATTGCTCTCTAAATACTGACTGTCACCAAGCGCGATAACCGCATTTGGCAAGATTAAAATAATGTCTACGATAATATCAGAAAAAGAAAAGCGCACCAGTAAGATGCGCCTTTTGATTGAGAAAGATTGAGTTAATTCGAAAAAACTCAATTTTATATGATTTATTATGCGTTACACGCGTCTTTCAGTGCTTTACCTGCTTTGAATGCTGGTACTTTTGCTTCAGCAATTTGAATTTCATCACCCGTTTTAGGGTTACGACCAGTGCGAGCTGCGCGAGTACGAACACTGAAAGTACCAAAACCAACTAATGCGACTTGGTCTTCTGCTTTTAGTGTTTCTGTTACTGTTTCAATAAGTGCATCTAATGCACGACCAGCGGCTGCTTTAGAGATGTCTGCGTCGCCAGCAATTTTTTCTACTAATTGAGTCTTATTCACTTGTTGTTCCCCTCTATCGCCACTTATGTCAATAAGTAGCATCCGTTCCATAATAAAATTAATTTGTAGCCTGAGCCTTTATTGCTAAAGTCTTTGCGACCAGTAGCTCGGGTCTATAAAGAGCTAACTTAGCCTTGAAAAAAAACGCTGACAAGTACTTTCCGCCTTGTCAGCGCTAATCTTTTAACTAAATATGTTTAATATCACTAGTTTGTGATACCAATCACACAACCTGTAGGGTCGTTTTCTAGTGCTACAGCTAAAACCTCATCTAACCACTGCACTGGCTTGACCACCAGATCGGCAATAACATTGGCTGGAATGTCTTCCAAATCACGCTCATTTTCTTTCGGAATGAGTACAACTTTGATCCCGCCACGATGCGCCGCCAATAGTTTTTCTTTCAATCCGCCAATCGGAAGCACTTCACCGCGCAGAGTAATTTCACCCGTCATCGCCACATCGGCGCGTACCGGATTACCGGTTAAGCTCGACACCAATGCGGTACACATGCCAACACCGGCACTTGGACCATCTTTTGGTGTTGCTCCTTCAGGTACATGTACATGAATATCACGTTTTTCGTAAAAGTCAGGATTAATACCCAATTTTTCAGCCCGAGAACGCACCACGGTCATGGCTGCTTGAATCGACTCTTGCATCACATCACCCAGCGAACCGGTATAAGTAAGCTTGCCTTTACCTGGCATAGATTGGGTTTCAATGGTGAGTAAGTCGCCACCTACTTCAGTCCAGGCAAGACCTGTCACTTGACCAATGCGGTTACTGTCATCAGCCTTACCGTAATCACAGCGTTGAACTCCAAGATAATCTTTAAGATTTTCCATATTAACGGTGACGGTTTTAAGATCTTTATCCAACAAGATATTTTTTACCGCTTTACGGCAAATCTTGGAAATCTCACGCTCTAGGCTACGCACGCCCGCTTCACGGGTGTAATAACGTATAATGCCCACAATCGCTGAATCTTCGATGGTGATCTCTGAAGGTTTTAAGCCATTACGTTCAATTTGTTTTTCAGTTAAATGATCTTTGGCAATATTGAGTTTTTCATCTTCGGTATAACCCGAAAGGCGAATAACTTCCATCCGATCCAATAACGGACCTGGAATATTCATTGAGTTCGATGTTGCCACAAACATCACATCGGACAAATCAAAATCCACATCAAGATAATGGTCGTTAAAGGCATTATTTTGTTCAGGATCCAACACTTCAAGTAACGCTGACGATGGGTCACCGCGCATATCAGAGCCCATTTTATCGATTTCATCCAATAGGAATAATGGATTTTTCACCCCAACTTTCGACATTTTTTGAATCAACTTGCCTGGCATAGAACCAATATAGGTGCGGCGATGCCCACGGATCTCTGCTTCATCGCGCACGCCGCCTAATGCCATACGAGTATATTGACGACCCGTAGCTTCGGCGATCGAGCGACCTAGAGAGGTTTTACCCACGCCAGGAGGACCGACCAAGCACAGAATTGGGCCTTTGAGCTTATTCACTCGGCTTTGCACCGCTAAATACTCTAAGATGCGTTCTTTAACACGCTCTAGACCATAATGATCGGCATTAAGTACTTCTTCTGCTTTGGCTAAGTTCTTTTTCACTTTTGAACGCTTAGCCCAAGGAACGCCAACCATCCAATCAATATAGCTACGCACTACGGTCGCTTCTGCTGACATCGGTGACATCATTTTGAGCTTTTGCAGTTCTTGCTCGGTTTTCTCGCGAGCTTCTTTTGGCATTTTAGCAGCAGTGATTTTTTTCTGCAGCGCTTCAAATTCATCGGGAACATCATCCATATCGCCCAGTTCTTTTTGAATGGCTTTCATTTGCTCATTCAAATAGTACTCGCGCTGAGATTTTTCCATCTGCTTTTTCACTCGGCCACGGATGCGTTTCTCAACTTGCAGTATGTCGATTTCCGATTCCATCATCCCCATTAGGAACTCTAGGCGCTCGGTCACATCTGAGATTTCCAACACTCGCTGTTTATCATTCAGTTTTAAAGGCATGTGAGCGGCAATGGTATCGGCTAGACGCGCGGCATCATCAATACCATTAAGCGAGGTAAGCACTTCTGGTGGAATTTTGCTATTGAGCTTTACAAAACCTTCAAATTGATTAATCGCACTACGAATAATCACTTCTTGCTCGCGCTCATCAATGGTCGGAGTCGGTAAAAACTCGGCATCAGCCATAAAGAAATCATGTTCGATAAAAGCGTGAACTTTGGCTCTTTGTTGGCCTTCCACTAAGACTTTTACTGTACCGTCTGGCAGTTTCAATAATTGTAAAATGGTGGCGACGGTACCGGTTTTAAATAATTCTTCCGTGCTAGGTTCGTCAGTATCCGCTTCTTTTTGCGCCACTAGTAACACTTGTTTGTCATTGTCCATTGCTGCTTCTAGGCATTGGATCGATTTTTCACGACCCACAAACAATGGAATGACCATATGGGGATAAACCACGACATCTCGTAAAGGTAATACCGGGATCTCGATACGCTCGGAACGCTCCAAGTTCATATTATTCTCTCTATTCCGTTGGTACTCGGTACCTTTCGTGTTTGGAGTTGTCACTTGGTCGGCAACGTATAATTAATCACGTATCGCCAGCAACGTATTTTCTCTCCAATCATTAAAGGTCATATTGATTGAGTTTTTTAACACTACTGAAAAGTATATGGGGGCGGGATGGTAAGATTCAATAACATAAATAGAAAAAGGAGGCTTATAGCCCCCTTTTGATGTTATTTTTTGTACAACATGATGTTATTCAGAACTTGCGATCTGGTTTTCGGCGTTTTGATAAATCAAAAGAGGTTCAGACTCTCCTTTAATAACAGATTCATCAATCACAACTTTGGTCACATCTTTAATTGATGGCAGTTCATACATGGTTTCAAGTAGAACCGACTCCAAAATCGAACGAAGACCACGAGCACCCGTTTTGCGATCCATTGCTTTTTTAGCAATCGCTTTTAACGCGTCTTCACGAAACTCAAGTTCAGCACCTTCTAAATCAAACAATGCACCATACTGTTTTGTCAGCGCATTCTTTGGCTTACATAGGATTTGGATCAAGGCTTCTTCATCAAGCTCTGTCAAGGTTGTGGTGACAGGCAGACGACCAATAAACTCAGGGATCAAACCATATTTAACCAAATCTTCTGGCTCAACTTGCTTGAATAATTCACCAATCGTTTTACTTTCGTCTTTGCTGCGTACGTCTGCGCCAAAACCGATGCCGGTTCCGATGGCAACACGTTGCTCAACCACTTTATCAAGGCCTGAGAATGCACCACCACAGATAAATAAGATCTTAGAAGTATCAACTTGCAAAAACTCTTGTTGAGGATGCTTGCGACCACCTTGAGGCGGAACAGAAGCAACGGTACCTTCAACCAGTTTCAGTAAGGCTTGCTGTACACCTTCGCCCGATACATCACGAGTAATTGATGGGTTTTCAGCTTTACGTGAAATTTTATCAATCTCATCAATGTAAACAATACCGCGCTCGGCTTTAGCTACATCGTAATCGCATTTTTGCAGCAATTTCTGGATGATATTTTCCACGTCTTCGCCCACATAACCAGCTTCAGTTAACGTGGTGGCATCGGCCATGGTAAACGGTACATCTAGGAAACGCGCTAACGTTTCAGCCAGTAAGGTTTTACCACTACCGGTTGGACCGATTAGCAAAATATTACTTTTACCTAACTCGACGCCATCTTTGGTAGTGTCACCATTACGCAAGCGTTTATAGTGATTATACACTGCCACAGATAGCACTTTCTTAGCGTAATCTTGGCCGATAACGTAATCGTCTAAGTGTTCACGAATATCTTTTGGTGTAGGCAATGCTTCCGATTCTTTCTGTGGCACGACATCTTTAACTTCTTCACGAATAATATCGTTGCACAAATCGACGCATTCATCACATACGTATACGGAAGGACCTGCGATCAGTTTGCGAACCTCATGCTGGCTTTTGCCGCAGAAAGAGCAATACAGCAGTTTTGTACTACCACCCTCTTTGCTTTTATCTGTCATTCGCTATCCTCTTAACCTTTAATTCTTTATTTCAGTCTACAACAATTTATCTTGGATTGCCTATTACAACTTGATTGCTTGATTCAAGATAAATTGTTTGGTTCGCGGTTGGCATTTTATTACACCATAAAAACCGCTTACGCCGGACGATTGCTCAGTACTGAATCGACTAAACCATAATCGACTGACTGCTGGGCAGACATAAAGTTATCGCGATCTGTATCGCGTTCAATCACTTCTAATGGCTGGCCGGTGTGTTCTGCAAGTAAACCATTCAAACGTTGCTTGATGGTTAGAATTTCTTGGGCGTGAATTTGAATATCCGACGCTTGACCTTGGAATCCGCCAAGTGGTTGGTGGATCATCACGCGTGAATTTGGTAGGCAGAAACGCTTGCCTTTTTCGCCGCCTGCCAATAGGAATGCACCCATTGAACATGCTTGCCCCATACATACTGTGCTCACATTTGGCTTGATAAACTGCATGGTGTCATAGATAGACATACCTGCTGTTACGCTTCCGCCTGGAGAGTTAATGTATAAGAAAATATCTTTGTCTGGGCTTTCTGACTCTAAAAATAGCAATTGTGCTACCACTAGGTTTGCCATGTGGTCTTCCACTTGGCCAGTCAAAAAGATAATGCGTTCTTTTAATAGACGAGAATAGATATCGTACGAACGTTCACCGCGAGAAGTTTGCTCTACCACCATTGGTACCAGCGCATCAATAATTGGAGACATTGTATTATTTTCTTGGTAGCTCATATTCCGCTTTCCCTGTAGTAGATTCATAATCACTGTCATGCTATTAGAATCAATTGGCGTTAAAAAATCTTGTTATCAAAAATTCGCTTAACATCAACTTATCTAACAACAGCCTATTAATCATAAACCTATAAGCCCGCTATTAACAGCTAGCTATAAAAAATAAATGGCCCGAAATGAACGCCTCTGCAGAGTGTCATATCGAGCCATCGTATACTTATCGTCTATCGAATAATACAAGTAGACTTAAGTATAATAAAGAGCAAGTATTCTCACTCTTTATCCCAGTGCAACTCACCTAGTAATTAAGCAGGTTGTTGCTGGTTCATTAGTTCATTGAAGCTCACTTCTTTATCAGAAACGTTCGCTTTAGCAATGATAGCGTCGATAGCTTGATCTTCTAGAGCAACGTTACGGATGTTATTCATCATTTGCTCGTTTTGCTCGTAGTAAGCAATCACTTCAGATGGATCTTCGTAAGCCGTCGCCATTTCTTCGATAAGCGCTTTAACACGGTCATCGTCTGCTTTTAGCTCTTCAGTTTTGATCACTTCACCTAGCAATAGGCCAACTTTAACGCGACGTGCAGCTTGCTCTTCGAACAATTCACGTGGTAGTTGAGCTGCGGCTTCAGGGTTGCCACCGAAACGTTGAGATGCTTGCTGACGAAGAACTTCAACTTCTTGATCGATAAGTGCAGATGGAACGTCCATTGCATTTTGCTCAACCAAACCGTTGATTGCTTGCTCTTTAATACGACCTTTGATCGCTTGCTTAAGCTCACGTTCCATGTTTTTGCGAACTTCAGCTTTAAGTGCGTCAACGCCGCCTTCTTTTACGCCAAATTTAGCCACAAACTCGTCATCAATATCGGCTAGTTCACGTGTTTCAACTTTGCTCAATGTGATATCGAATTTAGCAGATTTACCTTTTAGGTTTTCTGCGTGGTAATCTTCTGGGAAATTCACATCAATAGAGAATGCTTCGCCCGCTTTTTTACCTAATACACCATCTTCAAAACCAGGGATCATACGACCTTGGCCCATTTCAAGAGGGAATGCATCGGCTTTGCCGCCTTCGAATTCTACGCCGTCAATAAACCCAACGAAGTCGATAGTTGCGCGTGAAGTTTCAGACACTGCTTCGTCAACTTCAGCCCAAGTCGCTTGTTGCTTGCGAAGGGTTTCTATCATTTCAGCAACGTCTTCGTCTTTAACTTCTACTGCTGGTTTCTCAACAGTGATGTTTTCAAGACCTTTAAGCTCAAGCTCTGGGTAAATTTCAAACGTTGCAGTAAAGACAACATCTTTGCCTGCTTCGTTTTCTACTGGTGCAAATGTTGGTGCGCCAGCTGGGTTGATTTTTTCTTTAACGATAGACTCGATAAAATGACGGTGCATTACTTCGCCCATTACGTCTTGACGTACTGAGTGACCGAACATTTGAGCAACCATTTTCATCGGAACTTTACCTTTACGGAAACCGTCAAAGCGACGAGTTTTCGCAATTTTGCGTAGTTCAGCAGTAACTGCATCTTCGATGTTTGCAACAGGAACAGTAATAGTCAGACGGCGTTCTAGGCCTTCTAGAGTTTCAACAGTAGCTTGCATTATATATAAACCTCAAAACTGGCTCAGTTTTCTGAGCGCATGAGCTGAATAATTGCACCCAATGGGCGAAATTCAACATCATTGCTTGTGTGGCGTTCAAATGAACACTTAAAATTAGTGAGCATCAACTATCTGTTATCAACTAAAACTGCACGATGGCAACTTCCGCTGTAACCAATAATTGAACTAATGAGTGAAACCTTCTACAAAAAAGCCATGCTCTTTCATCAAAGGCCTCTCCTATTAGTCTCAGGATAAAAATTCAGACGCGCCATTCTAGCGGCATGAATACAGCCTGTCGAGCCAAGACCTAAATTCTCACGCTCACATTCTGTATTTTTCGATATTTTCGTGATTTTGATAACGAAAGCCAGAATGTTCACAACCCAGTAATGGGGCTTGACCGAATTGATTTCAAGGGATTAACGGTTTTTTTTATTCCACTTAGCTTGTTTGCTCAAAAAAACGACAGGCATGGCCACTTATGTTTTACTGCATACCAACTAACGGCGACCGTGACCACCACCACCAAAGTGTCCACCTCCGCCAAACCCACCGGATGGGCGTGAAAATTGCGGAAGTACCGCAGGGCGAGATATATTTGGACGTACGTTATTTGGACGCGAAACATTAGCGCGTTGCAGCGTTGGGCGTTGTTTGCTTTCCCATTTGGTGCGCACGGCTTTTTTTTGCTCGGTGGTTAAGCTCTTACCCGACATTTGCTCGCGTACTTGGTTACGTTTTTCTGACAAGGCTTGTTGTTTATCCGCCGGCAGCGATTGATATTTGGTATTGAGATCTTGTTTTAGCGCTGAAATATCAGGGCCATCACCATCTTTCCAGTTTTTAACTTTATCTTTTATTTCGGCTTGTTTATCTGGATCTAAGGTATGCCACCAGCTATTAACCGCTTGTTTAAACTCACCATCACCATGGCAACAATCTGGGTAGACATGATCTTGATAGAACCAATAGTCGTCATACCACCAGCCATCACTGCCATTAGTAAAGTAATATTGGGATGTGTTACTGGGCGTATTACTTGAACACCCCATCACAAACAAGGTCAGCAAAGCTATTAAGCTAAGCTGACAGCAACGTTTTAACACCTTTAGATGCATTGAAAACATAGCGATACCCTCTTGTGATCATTAGCAATACTCTAGCACATTCTAATTTAAAGCCAATAAACACAATGATGAGAATAAAAAAACCGCAGCTTTCTCATATCGAAAAACTGCGGTTTTACTTGGCATTAATTAGAATAACCAGATGCGATTATTTTTTGTCTTTTTTAGTCAATTTTTTATGCCAAAGCGGAGCGGATGATGGTGCTTGATATGCCATTTTATTTACTTACTTTCGACTTAATGCCTTCTCCAGCATCTTTAATTAGGTTAATGGGTGACAATATTACTCCTTTTACGGCACCTTGAGCCGCTTGTTCAGACAGCTCTCCACTCTTATCTAGGATCTGATTCACTTGTACTAGCATCGGTGGTAATTCCTTGCGAATACTTGATGTTTCCTTAACAAGAGCTGGAACAGTTTGTGTACGTATCGCTTTAACTTCACTAAAAATATTTGGAATTTGTTTATTTACGCCATGCACTTCTTTCACTATACCTGGGATTTTTCTATTCACCGAGGCGACCGTTTTGTTGACATCCCCGACCGTCTTATTAATATCACTTGCCGTACCCTGCATTTTTTCTGCTACGGTTAAGGCTCTTGGAGTAAGGTTTTCAAATGTACGCGCCACTTGTAGCCACTGATCAATCTGCAATTTATCTGCCGTAGCATTAATATCACTCAACACCTGTGGAGAGGTTTCCACCACCGAGGTAATGGTCGAGGTAAACGAATAAATGGTGTAACCCAAATAAAATATTGACGCCGCTAAAATCGTCTGTATTACCATTCCTAATCGAGCCATGTGCTTTACCCTTCTTATTTCCAATATATCGACTGTAAGTGATTTATTCATTAGTGACTATCTAAAGAATAAAAGTTCATCAAATAGATCAAAAAATTCACTGTGGTAGAAATGCAAAAAACCCCTGATAACATCTCTGTTATCAGGGGTTTCAATTTGGTACGCCCTGCAGGATTCGAACCTGCGGCCACATCCTTAGAAGGGACGTGCTCTATCCAGCTGAGCTAAGGGCGCGTTATGGGGTGAATTATACGAGTTAACCGTGAGAGGTCAAGGCTTTGTATTGCTCTAGAAGTTAAGTGATGAAAAAAAAGCCACTAATTGTCAAATAATAGTCGTTGTACTAGGGCCGAGCAAAGAAGCAAGCGACATCACCAAAGAATTACCCTTTCGCCCGAAAAAGCAATCGATTGCACTATGGATGTTAATCTCATTTTTTGCGACAATACCGCCATTGTCAGCTTAGCTGGTGTTGAAGATATTAAGGAATATCATGTCTGCTCAAATTATTGATGGAAAATTAATTTCACAAACGGTTCGTACCGAAGTCAAAGCGCGAGTTCAAGCTCGAGTAGATGCCGGATTACGAGCACCAGGTCTGGCTGTAGTGCTAGTAGGAAGCGATCCTGCTTCTCAAGTGTACGTAGGAAGTAAACGCCGCGCTTGTGAAGAAGTCGGTTTTGTTTCTAAATCGTTTGACCTACCAGCCACCACCACCGAGGCTGAAATACTTACCATCGTTGATAAGCTTAATAACGATGCTGAAATTGACGGTATTTTAGTTCAGCTTCCTCTTCCTGCTGGCATCGATAGCACTAAAATTTTAGAACGCATCTCACCAGAAAAAGATGTTGATGGTTTCCACCCATATAATGTCGGCCGTTTATGCCAACGTATGCCAAAATTACGCTCTTGTACTCCCAAAGGCATCATCACCTTATTAGAGCGTTATAACATTGAAACTCACGGTAAGCATGCTGTGATTGTCGGTGCTTCAAATATCGTTGGTCGTCCTATGACGCTAGAGTTGCTATTAGCCGGTTGTACAACGACCACTTGCCATCGTTTTACTAAAGATTTAGAAGGTCATGTACGTCAGGCCGATCTGTTAGTTGTCGCGGTGGGTAAGCCTAACTTTATTCCTGGCGACTGGATCAAACAAGGCGCAATCGTGATCGATGTTGGCATCAACCGTATGGACAATGGTAAGTTAATTGGCGATGTCGAATACGATGTGGCCAAAACCAAGGCCAGCCATATAACGCCAGTACCTGGTGGTGTGGGACCAATGACTGTCGCCAGTTTAATTGAAAATACCATGCTCGCTTGTGAGAAATTTTCGCAAGAGTAATACCACTTATACCAACTCCATTTAATATTTGATCAATTTTAATACGCCGAAAAGACGCAGATCCGTCCTTGGTCGCTTGAGAAAAGGCCATCCATGGCCTTTGATACTTTTCTCTGTACTCAATTTTGAACGCTCATTAAATTTATGGCATTGGTATTAATTTTTGACTTGTTTTCAAACCAAAAAGGCTTGCCGTAATGGCAAGCCTTTTTCATATCTCTATTTCGCATTACCCCGCCTGACGACGGGATCATTTATCAATTACGATTCAGAGGGTTTATCAAGTTGAACAGGTTCAGCGGGTGCAGTTTGTTCCACTTCCGCTGTTGGCTCTGGTCGCTTACCACCGAAAATCTTCATCACTGCTACATAGAACAATGGTACAAAGAAAATCGCAAGGAAGGTCGCAGTTAACATACCACCGATAACAGAAGTACCAATCGCATGGCGAGAGTTCGCGCCCGCACCGGTACTTAACGCTAATGGCATGACCCCAAGAATAAAGGCAAATGATGTCATTAGGATTGGTCGTAAACGTAGACGACACGCTTCCATCGTCGCCTCCATCAAGCCCATCCCTTTATCGTAGAGATCTTTGGCGAACTCAACGATCAAAATGGCATTTTTGGCGGATAACCCTATGGTGGTTAACAGACCAACCTGTAAGTACACATCATTTTCTAAACCGCGCATCATGGTTGCCGCCAATGCACCTAGAATACCCAAAGGTACCACCAGAATAACCGCCACTGGGATCGACCAGCTTTCATACAGTGCCGCTAAGCTCAAGAATACGATAACCATTGAAATCGCATACAACATTGGTGCTTGCGAGCCTGACATTCGTTCTTGGTAAGACATCCCGGTCCAACTCACCGCCACACCAGGTGGTAGCGTTTTAGCGATAGCTTCAATGGCATCCATAGAATCACCAGTACTATAACCTGGGGCCGCTTCACCTAAGATTTCAACTGCCGAGTTACCATTGTAACGTTGCAAGTTAGGAGAACTGGTCCCCCAATGCGAATGACTAAAGGCATTAAATGGCACCATTTTTCCTTTGCCATTGCGTACATACCAGTCGTTTAAATTGTCTGGTGACATACGGTATGGCGCATCTGCTTGCATGTAGACACGCTTAACACGGCCTTTATCAATAAAGTCATTCACATACGATGAACCCCATGCAATCGACAACGTTTGGTTGATATCACCAATACTGACATCAAGCGCTTTGGCTTTTTCGTAATCCAAATCGATATAGTACTGAGCGGTATCTTCTAGGCCATTGGGACGCACTTTTTGCAACACAGGGCTTTTTGCCGCTGCTTGCAACAGTTGGTTACGCGCCGCCATTAATTTATCATGACCTAAGCCCGCCTGATCTTCTAAGAAGAAATCAAAACCAGTCGCTTGACCGAGTTCACGGATAGATGGTGGGTTAACAGCAAAGATCACGCCATCTTTATTACCAGCAAAGTGTTTCATTGCACGACCAATAATGGCATTTACATCTTGATCGGGGTTAGTCCGCTTTGACCAATCTTTTAAGCCCACGAATGCCATACTCGCATTCTGTGCTTGACCAACAAAGCTGTAGCCCGCGACTTGGAAGAAAGACTCAACATTATCTTTTTCATTTTCGTCAAAGTATTGGCGTACATCATCCATCACTTTCTCGGTACGCTCTAGTGTCGCACCAGCAGGAAGTTGTGCTAAGACCATAAAGTTACCTTGGTCTTCATCCGGTAGGAAACTTGCTGGGATATTCATAAACATCCAACCAATTAACGGCAGGATAACTACGTACACAACGAATAAGCGTTTTGGTCGGCTTAATAGCTTACCCACACCCGCAGTGTAGCTTTTACTGGTGCTGTTAAATTTACGGTTAAACCAACCAAAGAAGCCAGTAGTTTTCTCACCATGTGATGGTTTCAACATAGTGGCACATAATGCTGGCGTAAAGATCATCGCAACCAGAACAGAAAGCACCATTGAGGCTACAATAGTTAATGAGAACTGACGGTAAATCGCACCGGTTGAGCCACTCATAAAGGCCATAGGGATAAATACCGCCGACAGTACCATCGCAACACCCACTAAAGCGCCTGAGATTTCGCTCATTGCTTTTTTGGTGGCTTCTTTGGGCGGCAGATTTTCTTCTGCCATGACCCGCTCAACGTTCTCCACCACTACGATGGCATCATCCACCAGCAAGCCGATGGCCAGCACCATACCAAACATGGTTAAGGTGTTAACACTAAAGCCCATTGCCGACATAACACCGAACGCACCGAGAAGTACGACTGGTACCGCGATGGTTGGAATTAAGGTTGCGCGAATATTTTGTAGGAACAAATACATTACTAAGAATACCAGTACGATGGCTTCAAATAATGTATGGATAACTTCTTCAATGGAAAGCTTAACAAATGGAATAGTATCCATTGCTTTTACCATTTTCAGACCTTTCGGCATGTTTTTTTCGAGTTCAGCTAACTTTTGATCCACTAATTTTTGAGTATCAATCGCATTGGCACCAGTTGCCAGTTTAATACCAATACCTGATGCACCCTGGCCATTAAAGCGAGGAAGCACACTCATGTCTTCACCGTTTAACTCAACTCGAGCAATGTCTTTTACTCGAACTTGAGAACCATCAGTCCCCACTTTCAATAAGATATTTTCAAACTGGCTTACGCTTTCCAATCGGTTTTGCGCAGTAATGGTGGCATTGATCATTTGACCAGGAACCGCAGGCGCACCACCAATTTGACCAACCGTCACTTCAGTATTTTGTGCTTCAATCGCATTGTATACATCCGTTGGCGTTAGTTGGTAACTGGTAAGCTTTGCAGGATTTAACCAAATACGCATTGCGTATTGTGAACCAAATACTTGAGTATCACCAACCCCGTTAACACGACTGACAGGGTCTGATATATGTGAGTTAACATAATCTTTAATGTCACTCGATGTCATACTGCCATCTTCGGAAACAAAACCGATAACAGACATAAAGGTCGAAGATGATTTACGCACACTCAGGCCTTGCTTTTGCACTTCACTAGGCATTTGGCTGGTAGCTTGTGTTAATTGGTTTTGAACTTGAACTTGAGCAATGTCTGGGTCAGTCCCCAAAGCAAACGTCAAAGTAACCGTAACAGAACCAGATGAGCTACTTGAAGAAGACATGTACAACAAGTTATCCAAACCTGTCATATTCTGTTCAATAACCTGAGTAACCGAGTTTTCAGCAGTTTGCGCCGACGCACCCGGGTAAGTTGCATTAATTTGTACCGCAGGTGGAGCAATGGTTGGATATTGCTGTACTGGTAAGCCGATCACGGCCAGCGCACCACCAAGCATTACCAAAATTGCGATAACCCAAGCAAAGATAGGGCGATCGATGAAAAAATTAGCCATAATTATCGCTACCTATTTTGTTGCAGGAGTAGTTGATTTAGCTGATGCTGTATCCGCACTCACCACTTTCACTGCCATGCCTGGACGCACACGCAGCAAATTATTTGCGATCACAGTATCGCCATCATTTAATCCCGATGTAATAACCCAGTCGGTACCTTTATTCACTGTGTCGCCAGTGGTGACTTTTCGTACCGCAACTTTACCGTTTTCAACCACTAATACAGAAGCACTGCCATCTTTCCCGTAAACCACAAGAGATTGTGACAAGGTGAACAATGGTTTTTTATCAGCGGTAATAATTTGCGCACGAACAAACATACCCGGCAATAAAATAGACTCTGCATTTGGCACTTTTGCACGTAGCGTGACGCTACCAGTTGAAGTATCTACTTTGGTACCAGAGAAGGTCAGTGTACCCATTTGATCATATTGACTGCCATCTTCTAATTTAACTGCAACACTTGGATTAGTGTTAGCACCTAAACTCTTTTTAATACGCGCCATGGCGAGAGAAGATTGCGTCATATCAACATAGATAGGATCCAGAGGCTCAATACTAGTAAGTGCTTGTGCTTGGTTAGCCGTCACTAAAGCACCTTCAGTCACGGTTGAGATATCGATACGTCCTGTAATTGGCGCTTTCACTTTGGCATAAGAAAGAGAAATATTGGCATTATCTAACGCCGCTTTTGCCACAGCAGACTGAGCTCTTGCTTTCTTCCAATTACCATCGGCGGTGTCGTAATCTTCTTGACTGATCAGCTTACGTTTGACCAAATCTTTATAACGTAACGCAGTTTTCTTACTTACAGATTCATCCGCTTGCGCTTTCATTAATGCGGCTTTAGCGCTATTTACATCGGCTTGATAAGGTGATGGGTCAATTTGATAAAGTAAATCGCCTTTATGCACCATTTGGCCTTCTTCAAATAAACGTTTTTGTAGAATGCCCGTTACTTGTGGGCGAACTTCTGCAACACGAGTCGAAACGATACGGCCAGGTAATTCAGTGAAAATAGTAGTTGGCTTTTTCGCCATAGTGATAACTTCAACCTGCGCAGCTTGTGGTGCAGCCGCTTTTGGCGCTTCTTTTTTAGCATCACAGCCCGCTAAGGCTAGCACTAGTAAGACAGACAATGAACCGGCATATAATCGTTTCGTGTGCATAGTAGTTTCTCAAATAAATAAGTTATGGAAAAAAAGACCCATAAATTGTAAATAAAATTTGTGACAATGAGAAAAGTATACTTATCTTTGACCAATTGAAATCAAAAAATCCCCTGTTTACATAAATTTACGATAGATAAAAAAACACTCAGCACAAAAACCAGCCACCGTAGTGCATTCCTACCTGTCGTAAGTAACTGTTTTAAATGCTATCTGCGAGAGAGCTCACCGCTAAAGCAAAATAATAAGAACGGTTCCATTTCATCAGCACATTATAGTTGTTATAAACGAGATAACTGCGACCGGACTCATCATCAGGCATGATCAACCAAGCTTTAATATCTTGATTTAACTTAGGTAATGGCTTGCCATCTAAACGGGTGATTCCTAATTTACTCCACTCTTGTAGCATTTTACCTTTGCTTTCGTCGCGGCCTTGTAAATTTTGATCAATACCCACTGGCACATGAATTTGACGCCCCCAAGTATAGGTATCATCCCACCCTTCTTGCTTAAGGTAATTAGCCGCTGAAGCAAAAACATCCGCTTTGGTGTTCCAGATATCTTTTTTACCGTCACCATTGCCATCTTGGGCAAAAGATAAAAATGAGGTTGGCATAAACTGACATTGGCCCATCGCACCTGCCCATGACCCTTTCATATCATCAGCACTAATATGCCCTTGTTCGATAATGGTTAACGCGGCCATAGTTTGTTTGCGGAAAAGGGCTTCGCGGCGACCATCAAAGGCAAGTGAGGTCAAAGCGTTAATCACATTATAGTTGCCAGTAAAGCGACCAAAATTACTTTCAACCCCCCATAACGCGACAATAAAACGAGGCTGTACTCCATACTCTTTACCAATTCGTTGCAAGTCATCAAAGTTCTCATGATATAAACGCTTAGCTTGTTTTATTTTCCAATCGGGTACTGCGCGCGGAATATATTCATCTAAAGTGAGTTTTTTTCTGGCTGATTATTGTCTGCTTTTATTGCTTTAGGCTTAAACGTGACATTTTTGAATGCGGCATCAATTGTAGTTTTACTAATACCCGACTCACTCGCTTGAGTTTTCAACTTTTGCACATAAGATTGAAAATCATCTTTTTCGGTAGCGTATGATGACACACTCACACTGCAACCCAGTAACATCACGGCAATCCCACTCCATGCTTTTCTCATTATACTTTCCTTACTTATAAATATTTAAAAGCTCTATGACCGATTTTGTTTATTCGCTTTATATTCTTCTAACAGATTGACTGGCGGTGGGGGCAGTTGTAAGAAAAAACCATCGTCTTGCAGGGATTGTTTCACTTTTTCGATATCGACAGTGGCAAGTTTGCGCCCTTCCATTTTCATCACCATCACAAACTTTGGGGTTCCAAACATTTGCATTAGAGTCTCTGGCACACTAGAAAAGTCATCTTTTTTAGAAATATAAAGGTACATCCCTTCTTTTTTTCCGCTTTTATAAACAGAACACAACATAACTCATTCCTTAATAGATGGTTCTCTAAGCAATTATTTGACAAGCACTTAACTCAGAGAATATTGAGATAGACTATAACAAGAACATCAGAAATTTGTTATCATTTTACATTGCTAAACAATTGCTAGGTTTTCTAAGCAAAAAGGCTATTAATAATAGATTCTCTCTTGTGCTAACCAATTGTGCATTCAGCCATTTATTTAATCGTTAGGGTATTCACTCATATGGCCTCAAAACCAGATTTAAAAGGCAGCAGTTTTGCACTTTCTGTCTTGAAACTGACAGAAGATAATGTCGAAAACTGTCTACAATTTTTACACAACAAGGTCGATCAAGCGCCCGCATTTTTTACTCATGCTCCTTTGGTAATTAATATTGAAAATGCACCCCAAGTTGATATTGATTTCAAAGCACTGCATCAAGGCGTAGTTAAATCTGGCATGATCCCAGTTGGGGTCACAGGTTCAAACAGTAACACGGTAAAAAGCTTAGTTCATGCTGCCGGGTTTGCAGTGATGTCCACTAGCAAAACACCGTATCAAGCACCGGCTGAAATAGTGCCGACCAAAGTAATACGCACTCCAATACGCTCAGGGCAGCAAGTTTATGCCAAAGATTGTGATTTAGTGATCTTAAACCATGTCAGTGCCGGCGCAGAAGTGATTGCCGATGGTAGTATTCATATTCATGGTACTTGTCGTGGCCGTGCATTAGCTGGAGCCAGTGGACAAAAAAATGCCAGCATCATTTGCCAAGATTTACAGGCCGAACTGGTGTCTATTGCCGGTAATTATCAGCTTATCGATCAAATCGACAGCCAATTTTGGCAGAAAAAAGTCTTACTTACATTGCAAGATACACGCTTGCAATTTGAACTACTCAGCATTTAAAAGGAAATAAAATGGCACGTACTATTGTCGTGACGTCCGGTAAAGGCGGTGTGGGCAAAACCACATCCAGCGCAGCAATTGCCGCTGGCCTTGCGTTACGCGGAAAGAAAACCGCTGTAATTGATTTCGATATCGGTTTGCGTAATTTAGATTTAATCATGGGCTGTGAGCGCCGTGTGGTGTATGACTTTGTTAATGTTATCAATGGTGAAGCCACGCTAAACCAAGCATTAATCAAGGATAAGCGCTGCAAGAATTTATACATTCTACCTGCTTCTCAAACGCGAGATAAAGATGCATTAACCCATACGGGCGTAAAACGCGTCCTAACTGAACTGCATGATATGGGCTTTGATTACATTATTTGTGACTCCCCTGCCGGTATTGAGCAAGGTGCGTTAATGTCACTCTACTTTGCTGATGAAGCGGTGATCACTACCAACCCTGAAGTCTCATCGGTGCGTGATTCTGACCGTATTTTAGGCCTGCTTGATTCTAAATCGTTACGCGCAGAGCAAGGGCTTGAGCCGGTTAAACAACATTTACTGTTAACTCGCTATAACCCAGCGCGCGTCACCTCCGGTGAGATGCTAAGCGTGGAAGATGTGGAAGAAATCCTACATATTCCTTTAGTTGGCGTGATCCCAGAAAGTACCTCTGTTCTTAATGCCTCTAACAAAGGTGTTCCAGTTATCCATGATGATGAGTCTGATGCTGGCCTTGCCTACAGCGATACTGTTGATCGTTTGTTAGGTGAGGAAAAGCCATTTCGCTTCTTAACCGAAGAGAAAAAAGGCATCTTTAAGCGTTTATTTGGAGGTTGATATGTCGTTATTAGAATTCTTCCGACCTAAGAAAAAAGACACCGCTAACTTAGCAAAAGAGCGATTGCAAATCATCGTTGCCGAGCGTCGCAATCAAGGCAGTGCTAGCCCTTCTTATTTACCCCAGTTGAAAGAAGACATTTTGAAGGTGCTAAGTAAGTATGTGGATGTTGATCCGCAAATGGTCAATGTGAGCTTAGAACAAAGCGATGATGATTTGTCGGTACTGGAGCTAAACATTCAGTTACCAGAGAAAGACTAACGTCACAGCTACCTCTATTGGCTAGCTGTTTCTAGACTACAAAAAAGCCGATATGTCACTTCACTGGTGACATATCGGCTTTTTTTATTACACCACCCGGCTACTCCATCATTCCATTCAAACGATCACCTAACACATCTTTGCGCCACGTTTTCATTACATCGGGCAATTTTGCTTCATTGCGTTCCTGTTTCCATACCCAAGTAATAAATTGATTCAGCTGTTTTTTCGAGGCTAAAAATTCAGAGGCTAAACCTGTGTCTTCTGACGCCGCTTTCACTTCATCTTTTAGCACTTTAAACAATTGTTTATAGTCTGGGTTGTCCATTAAACGGGTGATTTTAGCAGGCCATTGCTCACTTGGCACGGCTTGAGCTTGCTGCACTAAATGAATAAGTGTGTTGCCGTGGCGACGGATCTCACGTTGATCGAATCCAGCCGCGTCCATTAAGCGCAAACTGGTCATTTGTTGGCGACAAATCTCTAGCATGTTGGCTTCTTTAACCACGAAGTTCAGTGCTAGATCACGCTTGATCGCTTCTTGTAAGCGCCATTTTGCCATTATTTTAAGAGCCGCTAATTGCTCAGGAGTTAAAATCCATGCTCCTTTCACATTTAGGTAGGCTTTATTAGGATCGACTTTCTTAATTCGTTTTTTGATCAAGGCTTGCGATTCTTGCATCGCCGCTTCGCTCCAACCGGCATCTTCGACCGCTTGTTTTAGCTTTTGATACAACGGCAATAAGTAGTACACATCAGCCGCAGCATATTCCATTTGTCTTTGTGTTAATGGGCGGGCCAACCAATCAGTGCGCGACTCACTTTTATCTAACTCAACGCCAAGAAACTCATTCACTAAAGTCGCAAAGCCCGTCGATAATCCATTACCTAAAAACGCCGCCATTAACTGGGTATCAATCATCGGTGTTGGGATGCACTTAAAGGCGTGTTGGAATACTTCAAGATCTTCGCCACAGGCATGTAGCACTTTAAGTACCGACTCATCTTTTAATAGCGAGGCTAAAGCGGACATATCGTCAATTGCGACCGGATCAATCAATACCAGTTGCTCACCATCGTACAACTGAATTAAACCAAGTTGAGGATAATAGGTGCGGGTACGGACAAATTCAGTATCGAGCATCACAACATCGACTAAACGAGCCTGTTGGCATACAAGTTCTAGTGCTTCCGTAGTGGTAATTATTTGATAATTCACAACAATCCTTTTTAAAGTACAACAATGCCAGCTAAATCGTTGCTGGCATTGGATACAATATAATAATTTAATTAATTTACTTTATGTTCAAGCTGTTTTTTGCGACGCTGATTTATCAAGATTTGCAATATTTTCATCACGCAACTCACGGCGCAAGATCTTACCAACATTACTTTTTGGCAACTCATCTCTAAATTCAACCACTTTTGGTATTTTATAGCCGGTTAAGTGCTCGCGACAGTGGGCAATCAACTCATCTTTATTTAGGCTCGCATCACTTTTTACTACATAAATTTTTACGATCTCACCAGAGTTCTCACTCGGTTGACCAATGGCAGCTACTTCGAGCACTTTACTGTGCATCGCCACCACGTCTTCAATCTCATTGGGATAAACATTAAAACCGGAGACTAAGATCATGTCTTTTTTACGATCGACAATAAACATAAAGCCTTCGTCATCAAAGCGCACAATATCGCCAGTCGATAACCAACCATCTTGGGTGATCACTTCTTTGGTCGCTTCGGCCCGTTTCCAATAGCCTTCCATCACTTGTGGGCCACGCACTTGCAGCTCACCAGTTTGATCAAACGCCAAGACATTCCCTTCATCATCGATAATACGCACATCCGTCGATGGCATTGGTAAACCAATCGAACCATTATAGTCGGTTAAATCATGCGGATAGGCTGCTACTAATGGTGAACACTCAGTTAAACCGTAGCCTTCTAGCAAGTAGCGATTGGTAATGTTATGCCATTTTTCGGCCACTGCACGTTGCACAGCCATGCCGCCGCCAACCGCGAAACGTAAATGGCTAAAATCTAATTCTTTAAAATCTTCATTATTGACTAATGCATTAAATAAGGTGTTCACCCCTGTAATGGCGGTAAATGGGTATTTATCTAACTCTTTAACAAAGGTCGGAATATCTCTTGGGTTAGTGATCAGCAAGTTACGTCCACCCACTTCCAAGAATAATAAGCAGTTTATCGTTAGTGCAAACACATGGTATAGCGGCAGCGCGGTGACCACTAATTCACGACCATCGCGTAGGAATGTGCCATAGGCCCCTTTGGCTTGCAGTACGTTCGCCACCATATTACGGTGGGTTAAAATCGCGCCTTTGGCAACGCCGGTTGTGCCACCCGTATATTGTAAGAACGCAATATCATCGCCCTCAATAAATGGTTTAACATATTGCAAACGGCGACCACGGTACAACGCTTTACGAAAAGAAATGGCACCGGGTAAATGATATTTTGGCACCATACCTTTGACGTACTTAACCACGAAATCGACCACAGTCCCTTTCACTTTCGGCAGCATTTGCCCAAGACTCGTTAAGATAACGTGTTTAATGGGGGTATTGGCGACCGCTTTTTCTAAGGTATGGGCAAAGTTCGAGACGATCACGATCGCTTTAGCATCGGCATCGTTAAGTTGGTGTTCTAATTCGCGTGGGGTATACAGCGGGTTGACGTTAACCGCGATCATACCGGCGCGTAAAATACCGAACAACGCAATCGGGTATTGCAGTACGTTTGGCATCATTAATGCGACACGATCCCCTTTCTTCAACTTGAGATCATTTTGTAAATAGGCCGCAAAAGCACGACTGCGCTCTTCGAGTTTACGGTAGGTCATCACCGAGCCCATATTCATAAAGGCAGGTTGGTCGGCAAATTTATGTACCGATTGCTCAAACATATCGACGAGCGAAGAATATTGATCTGGGTTGATTGTTTCAGGTACGTCTTTTGGGTAACGTTTTAGCCACGCTTTTTCCACGTTAATTTCCTTTCTTATTGTTATCTTAAGCAACGAGTATTTTCATTTTAGGCAATGATTATTTTCCATCTCAAGCAGCTAATGCTATTGAAACAGGTTACGCACTATTAACAAAAATCTCATTTGCTTGAATCACACTTTGACTCAACATTTTTAGTGATTGTCGAATCCAGTTCAAACTGTTGGATAAATTGCTCAATGAGCTGAGCAGTTTTGTGCGGTTGTTGTAGATGACAATGATGCCCACCTTCAACCTCCACTTGTTGTATGTTAGTTAAACTTGGTATTCGTTGGGTCGCTTGTTTGATAGCGGGATAACCCTCGGTACCTAATATCAATAAATTAGGGCATACCACTGCCTCTAAATAATTGAGTGCTTGATCTTGGGTCATACGGTACAAAGAATCACAACGAAGTTTAGGATCGTATCGCCATTGCCAACGCTCACCATCAAACACACAACCACGAGTAATTAAAGGCTCAAGTTGATCAGCGCTTAATTGGTTGGCATGCATTCGGTGTTGTAAGGCTTGCGCTTTCGAGTCATAACCGCGTAATGGTTTAGCCGCAAATCTTTGTCGGTTGAGTATCCCTTTACGCAGACGTTGCACACTGTTGTCCGCCGATTCGGCTAATGGCCCTAACCCTTCAATTTGAATCAAAGCCAGCACATTTTCTGGGAAGGCGGCACTATAACAACTTGCGATCAAAGCACCAAGTGAATGACCGACTAAAATCAGGTTTTTTGGCGCTATTTGGCGTAATAATTGCTGAATATCGGAGATATAGTCGTGAAATGGATAAAAATCACTCGCCGATTTATGCTGAGATAAACCATGCCCAGGTAAATCAATCGCCAAGTAATGCATCTTATTATTGTCGATTGAGGGCGGTAATTGCTCAAGCAATGAGGTGAAACTGGCGGCGTTATCTAGCCAACCATGAATAAAAACCACGCTTATATCGGCATCTTGCGCCGTGCTATGTTCTAAACCCGCAAGGCACAAATGAGGTAAGCTAATGCGGGTTTCTTGTAAGCAAGTAACATGGATTAAATTCAAATCGCTTACTCACGCCCAGGCAGTTTTTTCCAGGTGACTTTATCACGCAGATAAGTCGGGCTTACTTGTTCAGCTTCTACGCTATTGCCTTTGCGCCATTCAAACTGAGCCAATACCGCAATATCTTGCGCTTCAGGGTATAAAACATCACCTTGTACTTGTGACAAAGGTAAATCTGCCAGTGGCTCTTGATACGCCTGCCAACCAGTACCGGCTTGAGTCCAATCCCCTTGTGCCTTAACAAGATGGGCAACAAGTTCACTTGGCGGGATCACACATTCAGCCTGACCATCATCAATCGCGATCGCACTCCATTGACCATCGGTTTGACGTTGGTATTGCCCCCAGTAAATCTCGCTCATGCGGGCATCAATGGCTGCGACCACTTTCTCTGATTGATGCTGACGGTAAGTTGCCTGCGCCATAGCAGCAAGCGTTGAAATACCAATCATCGGCAACTCAGCGCCAAAAGCTAAACCTTGCGCAATACCGATGCCAATACGAACGCCGGTAAAGCTGCCCGGTCCGCGACCAAACGCCAGCGCATCTAAATCATGTAATGACACGCCTGCTTCTTTGAGTACTTCATCGACCATAGGTAGAATTTTTTTGGTGTGATCACGCGGCGCAATTTCACTGCGCGTATAAAGTTGGTCGTTAATCATTAATGCAACAGAGCAATTTTCTGTTGATGTATCTAAGGCAAGAATTTTTGCGCTCATGTAAGCCTCAAGCTAATTTATTTTAGTTTTAAATAGAATAATGTTCTCAACATCCAAACCGTGCTGCCGATTGCGAAAAAACATCTAACCCTCACAGGGCACTGAGAAAGTATCACTTTCTACTGTTGTTCTTTTCTTCATCAATAACACAGATCAAACGGTATTTTTCTCTATAGCGCGATTATTGTGTCAATAAAAACTGGGACACTTTATTGAGATCCCGAGTGCGTGGGATCGGTGGCAAACTTTGTAAAAATAAGCCGCCGTAATCGCGTGTGACTAATCGATTATCACAAATGATCAGCACACCTTTATCGGTTTCATCGCGAATTAATCGCCCCACTCCTTGCTTTAAGGTGATCACCGCATCGGGCAATTGTACTTGTGCAAAAGGTTCTCCGCCTTTTAAACGGCAATCTTCAATTCGCGCCTTTAACAGTGGATCATCTGGAGCGGTAAAGGGTAATTTGTCGATAATAACACAGCTTAAGGTGTCGCCTCTAACATCTATCCCTTCCCAAAACGCGCCAGTAGCGACTAACACCGCATTACCTAACTGCATAAACTCGTTTAACAGTTTTTGCTTACTGGTTTCGCCTTGCACTAAAACCGGAAGATCTAACGACTCCCGAAATAAATCTGCTAGCTGACGCATCATTTTATGCGAGGTGCACAAGAAGAAACAACGTCCTTTATTAGCGACGATCACCGGTGCTAACATCTCGGCCAGTTTGTCCGCCAAACCAACACTATTGGGCTCAGGTAAGTAGCGAGGCACACATAATAACGCTTGGTTAGGGTAATCAAACGGGCTTGGCAGGGTAAATTGCTGTTTAGGCGTAATGCCAAGCCGTTGAGTAAAGTGGCTAAAATCATCTTTAACCGCTAAGGTCGCCGAAGTGAAGATCCAAGCGCCTTGCTTTTGCTCAATTTGCTCCTGAAATTTATCCGCCACCGACAGCGGGGTAATATGCAGCGTAAAGTGACGCGGCGAACATTCATACCAATATGAATAGCCGGTAATACTGGTGTCACACACTCGCAATAATCGATTTTTGATCAGACTGGCACGTTCATAAGCGGTATCTAATAGCTGGCTACGACCTAAGGCGATTTTTAACACTTCCAAAGCTAAATCAAGCGCCTCATGCAAACGTTCAATTTCACGCTGCACGGCGACCGATTTAATTGCTTCTCGCCAATTGCCACGCATTTGAGCATTGGTTTCACCCAAAATAATCCGCAGATCCATAAAGGTTTGAGTGATCTTGAGCGCTATTTTTTGCAACTGGCGCATGTCTTTGGCTTCGGTGCGATAACCAATTTCAATGTCTTTGGCCAACTCTTGCATTTGACGACTGGAAATCGACTGGCCAAAATACTGACTGGCAATATCAGGCACTTGATGCGCTTCATCAAAAATAAATACATCGGCCTCAGGAATAAGCTCACCAAAGCCAGTTTCTTTGATCGCCAGATCGGCCAAAAACAAATGATGGTTGACCACCACGACATCAGCGTCCATCGCTTTTTTACGCGCTTTCAAAACAAAACAATCTTGATAACTGGGGCATTCTTTGCCTAAACAATTATCATTGGTTGAAGTAATGGTTGCGATCACTGGGCTGTCTTCGGCAATGTCATCACATTCGCCTAAATCGCCACTTTTACTGCTGGATGACCAAGCTCGAACTTTCACTAAATGAGTCAGTAACTCAGGGTCGGCTTCATTGCTGTGGCTTTCCACCAGCTGACGACTGAGTCGATCAAGGCACAAATAGTTAGATCGCCCTTTTAGCAGCGCTACATAGCCCATAAACCCGAGTGCATCGACCATTTTAGGTAAGTCACGGTGAAACAGTTGTTCTTGCAGGTTTTTTGATCCAGTGCTGATGATAACTTTCTTGCCACTTAATAACGCAGGAACCAGGTAGGCAAAGGTTTTACCCGTGCCTGTTCCTGCTTCCACCACTAATTGATGTTGATGAGTGATCGCATCTTGCACCGCTTGCGCCATATCGATTTGCGGCTGCCGTGGTTGAAAACCGGAAATGGCTTTACCTAATGCGCCGGAGGCTGAGAATGTTTTGGCTATCATCGCATCTTGTCTTAAAAAGAAATTAGCGCAATTATGACAGCTTTAAGCAACAGGTGAAATGAATGTGATTGAAACCGATCGGAATAATGGCGGGTTGTCGTACCAAGCTCGCTTGATATGCTTGCCTAAAAGTTCAATGACCGTTAGATTATCAGTATGTGATCTCTATCAACCTCTTTATATTTGGAAGCAGTATGCTAAACACAGAACGTAAAACCCTGCTCACTCATTGTAGCGATGAATACGGCTTAATCGCAAAAATCACTAATATTTGTTACCAACATAAACTCAATATCATCCACAATAATGAGTTTGTTGATAACGCCAGTGGCCACTTCTTTATGCGCACTGAACTGGAAGGCATTTTCCATGATGACGAATTATTAGCCGATTTAGATCAAGCGTTGCCAACCAACAGCAAGCGCTCGCTTATCAGCTCATCACGTAAAAAAGTGGTGATCATGGTCACCAAAGAAGCCCATTGTTTGGGTGATATTTTAATGAAAGCCTACGATGGTAGCTTAGATGTTGAGATTGCAGCGGTGGTCGGAAACTACGACAAGCTGCAAACCTTAACGGAACGTTTTGATATTCCGTATCATCATATTTCACACGAAGGTTTAACTCGCGAGCAGCATGAAGAAAAAATGCTCGATGTGATTAAATCTTACGATCCGCGTTATGTGGTGCTAGCCAAATACATGCGAGTGCTCACCGCCAATTTTGTGGCGCAATTTCCGCATAAAATTATTAATATCCACCACAGCTTTTTACCTGCGTTTATTGGCGCGAAACCGTATCAACAAGCATTTGATCGCGGCGTAAAGATCATTGGTGCGACCGCGCACTTTGTCACTAACGATCTCGATGAAGGTCCTATCATTAAGCAAGACGTGATCCCAGTGGATCATAACTTTAGTGCCAGTGATATGGCGCAAGCGGGCCGGGATGTGGAGAAGAATGTATTAAGCAAGGCGTTAAACAAGGTGGTCAATGACCATGTGTTTGTTTACGGCAATAAGACGGTGATTTTGTAAGGTCATATCTTAACAATAACGTTTTTGAAAAAGCGAGGCATGGGTTAACCGTGATCTCGCTTGTTTTTTATTGCAGCAACCCAAAGCGAGATCCCCTGTCTCTTCGCTTCGGCTCATGCATGGGATGACGGGTTTTGACGCTATTAATTATCAAACTCGTTATATTTCGACAGCATAGTTTTGAGAGCAAGGCTTTGAGTTTCGTTCCAACGACCTTTCCAACTGCTGTTCATATCTATCGTTTTTAACGCACCAGATAACGATTCATCTACTGTCCATGTCACTTGATAGGCTCCCGAAGTTGACGGTAAAGTACAACTTCCCCCGCTAATAATTGTCGTACTTACCGAGTCATTGCCTAGTACAATTTCACAACCACTGCCAATATCACTATATGCTAAGGTTCCATTGGCTCCACTAATTGAACGAGTACGAAATAACTCTAGCTTCGCTTCAGCCAAGTGCAGCCCGCGTATACTGTGAATGGCATAATCCGATTGGCGCTCCATGTAGCTTTGCAGTTTAATTAAACCGATCACACCAAAAACCAATACCAAAAAAGCGATCAATACTTCAATGAGGCTAAAGCCTTGCTGTTTAGAAGTCATGCCAAGATCCTTTTAGCCATTTAGGTTTTAAGAGAGTTTTCAGTGGATGGTCGATTTTAAGTTGATCAAAAGAAATCGTTGCGGACCCATCAATAAGAGCTAGGTTATTCGGTGTATCTATTATTAATGACCCTTGTGGCAGAGCTGAACCTTGAATTATTGCACTAGGAATATCTACTGATATTCCAACCTCTGACGCCGATTCATCAATACGCAAATATGATGTATTCGCTGTACTACCTAAAGAACTCCAATCAGATGAAGTTGGAGTAAATGTCGTATTAATAAAATGGTATAACACTCCATTAAATTGAGCTGAACCACCTAATGCTAGAAGCCCATTTTGTACAACAAGGATAATGCCCTGTGTATTGCTTGAGTTAATACTCGATATATCACAATTGCCTTCCACCCAAATTAATTCTTTTGATGCGGAAATTTGACTATTAACTGCTGCGGAGCAATTCGTAGGATTTGAAATCACATCGAAATGAGATTTAATTTCTTGAAAATCACTTCGCGCAACACCAAATATTTTCTTAAAAGGATCCAATCCACTTGTATATAAAAAATCCTTTTTAAACTGAGCGATCTCACTTGGTGTGTTTTTTTCTCTATCAACTGTCTCTGTTGTCGTTATATTAGTTATATAATCAGCTTCACAATAAACTGTATTGGCCGCGTTAGCGGGTTTTATGCTGGGGTCATATGGTTTCATTGTGTGATATTCAGCATTCGTATTATATTTATCTTTTAAAAAAGTAAATTTTTGGGAATAATTGACGGATAAACATTCATATCTATTAGTTACTGTATTTTTATTGATCGGATTTGGTTGTACATCATAATTACCAAGTAAAATCATATCCGCATTAGCAGTGATAGCAGCAAGCCCTGCCGCCTTGGGCATTTTTATTATTTTTTTTACCTCACTCTTTACATTTTTAGACGTGACTGTATAAAAAGTACTTCCTGATGTATTTGGAGAAAACTCAAGAGAAGATTGGGTGCAATTTGAATAATCTTGATTCAATAAATCTACCCCCGTATTTGATCTATTTACTGCAAAAGCACACTCCAATCCCCCTTCCGCAGCCCAATGTTGTTGTCGTGAAGTAATTTCATTTTGCGCACGCTTGGCTTGAAGGAAAACATTCTTATACGACGCAATTGAAAGAGTCAAAATCGCAATCAACAGCATGGCGGTATAGAGTAATGTCACCGCGCCTTTTTGATGTTTCATCACTGCCAATTCCTTTGTTTGATTTTGGTTACCATTGTTTGTTCATAATCCTGACCAGATGTTGGCGGGCTTGCGAGCTTTGCTTTCATTGTGATAGTGAAATAAGCAGAACTAACACTGTTGCCTAATGGTGTTTCATCAATAACAAATTGGCTCAATATCACTCGACTATCATCCATAAGCGATAACCCTGGCTCACCTATTGCGCTACATGTAGGCATTACTGGTGATACACGGCTGATATTAGATTTAGTGCAGATACCTAATTTTTTAGTTCCTGTATCTCCGGTGAATTTAGTGTAAGTAATATCACCATTATTATTTTCATAGATATAAGCCAAGGTCGCTCCCACCGCAGATGACGTCACCGTGATCACCTCACTGGCACCCGACAAAATCAATGAACTGCCATTATTACCGTTAAAACCTGCGCGCTGTGCATCTTCTTTTATATAGCGCATTGCATCATTCATATTTTGCAGTACTAATAACTTTAAGCTGCGTTCCGTCGCCAGTTTTTGGCCAGAGATAAACATGCTGCCCACCGCCATGATCGCTAAAATACCAATGGTAGAAGCAACCAACAATTCAATCAAAGACATGCCTGCCTGTTGCTTTAATGACCGGTTACATTGCGACTTAACATCCCGGATAGCCATAAAGCTCTCCTCCTACTCCACAAATATTGACTCGGCCAGAAATACCTTCCTGAATAATTTTCAATTTTTTCTCTGTATCAATAGAAAACGTCACTTCAGAATTACTACCCCCTTCAGGTCGTCCATTGACACTATCTAATGCTGGCCAATGGTTATTGGTAGAGATAGTCATATTTTTAAATGCCATACCCGATAAATACATTTCAGCATTGTTTTGTTGTGCGGCTAGGCTGCTTGGAATCGCACTTGAGGCTCGCAGCGCTAGTCCCCATTTACCATCGTAAGTGGTTGGAGCAGAGCCGAATGGAGTGTTAGGCAAAAAAGATAAGTACAAGGTTTTATTTTGCATCACCGCTTCTGAGCGAGCTTGAATAAGAAAACCACTTAATTCATTCGCTAGGCGCTGCATTTTTGCTTTTTCATTGAAATAGCCCATCGAGGGTGCCACCGCTGCCAGTAAAATGGTCATCACCACGATGGTTATCATCAATTCTATGAGGGAAAACCCTCGTTCCATTCCCAAATTCTTTTGCAACTGGTTACATCCTGAGTTTTTTGGTTGAACTGATGCTAACACTTAATAACAATGGTCGAAGTTTACAGAAGGAACTTATAGAAATGATTCGTAAAAATGGATGTATGCAAAACACCAAGCGACATAAAGGAATGACATTGATCGAATTATTGATAGTGGTCGCCATCATTGGTGTGCTCGCCGCTATCGCCTATCCAAGCTATCAAGAACATGTACTGAAAGGACACCGTTCTTCGGCAATGGCAGATATGATGAAGATCCAAATTGAAATGGAACTGAGTAAAAGCAAGACTGGAGCTTATAATTCTGCAACCATCGTTTCAGGTGGCAGTTGTGACTTTTGTGATACTGACAGCGAACGCTATACATTTTCTGTGACAGAAAGTTCGGCAACAAACATGGAGGCTTATACCATCAAGGCAGTGCCAAGAAAAAACTCCCCCCAAATAAAAGACAAATGTGGCACCTTAAGCTTAAACGCAGGTTCTGTGGGCACGGCAAACAAAGCGGGTGTTGCTGTCGATGGGTGTTGGTAGAGAGTTATTAACTGTTCTGTTAGTAGATAACTGTTGGTAGAGGCTGTTGGTTACGAAGAAAGACAACCACTCAGCACTCTGGGTAACCATAATAATATTTGTCACTGTTGCCTTGGTTAGCAATATTAATACCGCACACTCGGACTCGGCCGGTAATATTATGCAGATTCACTTTTAAGCTGCGAGCAGGGTCGATGTAGAAAGTAAAACTTCTTGCCACCCCCATTGGTTTACCATGAACTTGGTCAAATTTAATTTTGTGGAAGTTAAGGGTTGAGAAAACGCTGATATTTTTAAAGCGCTCACCATTAAGGTAATAAATGGCGCCGTGTTTGGAGGTGGTATAATCCACCGTGGCATTATTGTTCTGTAGGCTAAACACCCAACCACCTTGATAAATTGCGCTATTGGTTTTTTGTACAAAGTGCAGCCACACCGGATGCCGCTTAAACACCGCTTCGGTCTTGGCCATCATCACGATATTGGTCACTTCATTGGCTAAGCTGCGCATTTTAAGCTTTTCAAATAAATCCTGTAACGAGGGCACGCTTGCTACCAATAATACGCTCAGCACCACGCAGCCAATAATAGCTTCCATTAAGGTAAAACCCGATGCTTGTTTGAGCGTTACTTTTGTTCGAGCCGATATTTTGTCTAGTGAGATTTGATGCATTGCAACCGAGCCTAAAAAAATCACGTCATCTTTTTAGGCTAGGCATTAAAAAACTACTGAGAAACTCATCATCGTTGTTAATAGCGCCCCATTCTCAATATTAAGAATCTCTCTGTATTCACGACCTTCTATCTCATAGGATAACGACTATTTCGCCTCACTGGCGATCACCGCTTGCAGGCTATGTGGATGCAGTTTAATACACACGCCTTGATGCTTAAATGCCACGGTCGGATTGACCAAGCGTTCCCCCGCGCCTTGCGGGCTCGATAACTTCACTTTGACCCCAAGTTCGGCAAATCTCCCCCATTTCTTGGCCATTAACGGAAACTGACGTTTAATCTGCTCGACTAATTGCTCTGCAGTTTGGGCTTTACTTGGTACCACAAATTCCACATGCTCCCAACCTTGCTGTGGGTAGGCTTTGTCGCTGGGATAAGGTAACTCTAAACAGTCGATCTTGTGGTCAGTCACTTGTAAGGCTGAATCTAATTGGATCACAATAATAGCGCGACCATTGATCATCGCATTGGATATTTGTTGTCCTTCACTCAACCAAGCTCGATGAACTTGTTCCGCCACAACTTGATCGTTAATCCGCATCGCTAAATGGTCGGCTTTTAGATCGTGGTAATCCAAACCAATCAATTGGGCTAATGCGTCCATTTTTTGCCAAAAATCAACCACTGACAACGCCATAGCCGCGGGGCTGAGTTGTTGAATAAGCGGATCAATAAGCGGTTCTTTTTCTATTGATTGCTCGGTCGTTATTGATTGAGGTTTCGACAATGAAGAAGACAAAATTCCATTCCTTTTAAAGCAAGTTAAAGACGCTAGAAGAGTGTAACCTAAGCCATTCGTCACCAATAGATAAAAATGACGATTTATTTTTTAATAACCTTCTATTATTTGGTATCATAGTTCACATTTTCTGATTAAAAATTTGCGCTCGATTGAAGGTTTGTTTTTCAATCCAGACATTACCATAGGAAGCACGTGTGAATATTGCAGCACTGATCAATGACAAAGTATCTCAAGCCTTAGAAGCCGCTGGCGCTCCTGCAGGAAGCCCTGCCGCTGTTCGTCAATCAGCCAAAGCCCAATTTGGTGACTACCAAGCGAATGGAGTTATGGGCGTTGCAAAAAAATTAGGCATGAATCCGCGTGAGTTTGCGCAAAAAGTATTAGACGTACTTGATCTCGATGGCATTGCCAATAAAACTGAGATCGCAGGTCCGGGCTTTATTAATATCTTTTTAGACCCTGAATTTTTAGCCAAACAAGCCTCTAGCGCATTGTCTGATGAGCGTTTAGGGGTTGCGGCTGAGCAAGCTCAAACCATCGTTGCCGATTACTCTGCACCAAACGTTGCCAAAGAAATGCACGTTGGCCACTTACGCTCAACCATCATTGGTGACGCGGTGGTTCGTACCCTTGAGTTTTTAGGTCACAATGTTATCCGTGCCAACCACATTGGTGATTGGGGAACTCAATTTGGTATGTTGATTGCCAACCTTGAACGCGTTGAAAAAGAGCAAGGTGAAGTGTCGATGGAACTGGCCGATCTTGAAGGCTTCTATCGCGAATCGAAAAAATTATATGATGAAGATGAAGCGTTTGCGATTCGCGCGCGTGCTTATGTGGTGAAACTGCAAAGTGGCGATGAGCATTGCGCTAAGATGTGGAAAAAACTGGTCGATGTGACCATGATCCAAAATCAACTTAACTACGATCGCTTAAATGTTTCTCTGACGCGTGAAAACGTCATGGGCGAAAGCATGTACAACCCTATGTTGTCTGTGATTGTGAGCGATCTAAAAGAAAAAGGCTTGGCGGTTGAAAGTGATGGCGCACAAGTGGTTTTCCTTGATGAATACAAAAATAAAGATGGCGATCCGATGGGCGTTATCGTGCAAAAACGTGATGGTGGCTTCTTATACACCACCACCGACATTGCTTGCGCTAAATACCGCTACGAAACCCTCGGCGCAGATCGCGTGCTTTACTTTATTGATTCACGTCAGCACCAGCACTTAATGCAAGCTTGGTCTATCGTGCGTAAAGCGGGCTATGTGCCAGAGTCGGTATCATTAGAACACCATGCGTTTGGTATGATGCTTGGTAAAGATGGTCGTCCATTTAAAACTCGCGCCGGTGGTACGGTTCGTCTCGCTGATTTACTCGATGAAGCCTGTGAACGTGCACAAAAACTGATTGAAGAGAAAAACCCTGATCTTGCGACCGAAGAAAAAGCCAAGATTGCCAACACAGTCGCCATGGCTGCGGTTAAGTATTCTGATCTATCAAAACACCGCACCACAGATTACATCTTCGATTGGGATAACATGTTGGCATTTGAAGGCAATACTGCGCCTTACATGCAATACGCTTATACCCGCGTAGCCTCTATTTTTGCTAAAGCAAACATTGATATGAACAGCCTAACCGGTGAGATCCTCATCGGTGACGAGCGTGAAAAAGCGCTAGTATCTAAATTACTGCAATTTGATGAAGCGGTTCAATCGGTCGCCAAAGAAGGTCAACCGCACCTAATGTGTAGCTACTTGTTTGAATTAGCGGGTCAGTTCTCAAGTTTCTACGAAGCTTGCCCAATTCTAAACAATCAAGATGACACTGTTAAACAAAGCCGCTTAAAATTGGCTGCACTAACGGCTAAAACCATCAAGCAAGGTTTAGACTTATTAGGCATTGAAACGCTAGAACGTATGTAAACAACTGAACTGACTCTACTCAGTCGGCTATAAAAAATGCCCATAACGATCATGTCGTTATGGGCATTTTTATACCAATTTCATTGAATATTTGAATACCGCGATTAAAGCATCATTTCAAATATAAGCGGAAACTCAATACACTTAATACACTTAATACACTTAATACACTTAATACACTTAATACAATCTTGTACCATCCGGTCGGGTGCGCAGTAAGTTTAAAATCCACATGTATTGTTTAGGATCGATGTTAACCAAATCTTCCACCGCTTTGTTCATCGCTCGGGCATCAGTTTCTTCATCGCCACTCGGCAAATTTTCAATCACCGGCAGAATATGCAATTCGTATTTACCCAACTCGGCATTATAGGCCGGAAGCATTGGCACCACTTTAGCACGACTGAGTTTCGCGACTTTACCGAAACCTTTTAAGGTCGCTTTTTGGGTGGCAAAGAAAGGCACAAAGACTGAATTTTGCGCGCCATGATCTTCATCTGGTAAGTAATAGCCTAAATACCCGTCTTTAACGCTTCTTAAAAACGGTTTAATGCCGACACTGCGCTCATAAATTTTACCGCCATATTGCATACGTTGACGGTGAATAAGCCAGTTAGTAATAGGTTCACGCTGCTCTTTGACAATCGAGGAAACTTGGTAGCCTTGCGCGGCAATCATGACGGCAGCGTAATCAATTGCCCAAAAGTGTGGCACTAACGCAATGACCTTCTCGCCTTTATCCAATAATGGGAATAGGTTTTCACCACCATGCACCACACCACGCGACTGGTTATGCTTACGGCTACGCAACAAAAGCTCTGGATAACCAAACATAAATTGCCCTGCGGTCGCCAGACAATCTTCAATCAGCTTTTGACGTTCTTGATCAGATTTCTCGGGAAAGCAATTGAGTAAATTTAAGCGCGCTTTTTTCATCGGCCCACCTTCTCGCCTTAAGGCTAGACGAGACAACTTAGCGGCCAAACGATC
Source organism: Vibrio sp. S11_S32 (assembly GCF_014694465.1). Taxonomy (NCBI): domain Bacteria; kingdom Pseudomonadati; phylum Pseudomonadota; class Gammaproteobacteria; order Vibrionales; family Vibrionaceae; genus Vibrio; species Vibrio sp. S11_S32. The sequence goes on from NZ_JAAUWS010000003.1 coordinate 192,154, forward strand.
ACGTAGACGATGCGGGATGAAAGCTAAAAACACAGCAAAAAATAAGCCTATCCAAGTTAGCCAATGACGAGGATGCAAAAAGCGCCATTCAAAGGTTGGATTATAAAGATGCTTATCTGTGGTTGCTGCTTGAGGAGAATTGGTCTCTGATTTACTCATATTATTATTATTGATCGCCTAATTTGATATAAAAGGTATGGTATAACAATCCGCTAGAATTAAAAAGATGAGAAGGTCCACTATGAGCTTTACATTACACCCTCAATTGCAAGCCGATACTGATATTATTGGTGATTTCCCACTCAGCATCGCTTTACTGCATAAAGAGCACATTGGCCCTTGGGTGATCTTAGTGCCCAAAGTGGCCGGATTACAAGAATTACACCATCTGCCAATGCCGGATCAGCAGCAATTTTTACTTGAATCTCAAGTGGTCTTTCAAGCTTTAGAGCTTAGCTTTAAACCCAAGAAACTCAATCTTGGCGCACTGGGTAATATGGTGCCGCAACTGCATATCCATCATATTGCACGTTTTGAAAGCGACGTTGCTTGGCCAGGTCCAGTGTGGGGCAATACCGAAGGACGATCTCGCCCTTGTGACGCGCAACAGCAATTAGTTCAGCAATTGCAACAAGCGTTTAGCCTGCATCAGGTTCCATTTACTCCAACTTGATTTTTCTTCCGGATAGAAAAATGCCCAGATCGGATGATCTGAGCATTTTTAATGATACCTATTCCACTTAATATTTGATCAATATGAATACGTCGAAAAGACCCTGATTGGTTCTTGGTCGCTTGAGAAAGGCTGTCCGTCTATGGTCTATGACACTTTTATCTGTACTCAATTTTGATAAATCATTAAATTTCTACTTATTACTATTGCTTCAAGTGTGGCTCGCTTTTTCTAGCTGATGTTCACAATATCAATCCGCATGCTTTGCTCTTTAGCACCGATGCGTTTCATGGTGAAGAATACCGCCAATAAAATGACCGTGATGATCGCAAGCCAGATAGAACTCATCATTGGGTGCATCTCGAAGCTCGAAATCTGATAGACCACCACTGCCGAGGCATAAGCTAAAAACATGGTCCAAGATGCAATGAATATCGCATAATTACGGCCAAATTCACGCGCATAAGCCCCCATTGCCGCCGCACATGGCGTATATAATAAGATAAAGACTAAATAGGCAAACGCCGCGCCACCGGTAACAAAGTAAGCTTGAATATTTCCAAACACACCGCTACTCACACCTTGGTCGGCCGCTGCTGCATCTTTATCGCCTAAATCGCCCACTTCAATGCCTAATGGATCGCTGAAGTTAAGCGCGGCTAAATTATCTGGAATACTTTGCAGCGCAGCCATTAAACTCGCGGTTAAATTAAATTCTTCTTCTTCATCTGAAGGGTCGGAATATAAATTATTTAATGTGCCCACTACCGCTTCTTTAGCAAAGATACCGGTAATAATACCAACCGTTGCTGGCCAGTTATCTTTCTCGACCCCCATGGGAGATAATACCGGTGTCACTACTTTTGCCGCATGGGATAGCACCGAATTTTGGCTGTCTTGGTTACCAAATGAACCATCGACACCCCATGAATTAAAGAAACTTAACACCGCCACTACCAATACAATGGTTTTACCCGCACCAAAAACAAAGCGTTTCAATTTCTGCCATGTTTTTAGCACCACATTACGCAAAGTGGGAATTTCATAATCTGGAATTTCCATGATAAAGCTGGTGCTCTTACCTGGATACAGGGTGTGTTTCAACACTAAGCCGGTAAACACTGCCGCTAAAATACCCAGTAGATATAAAGCAAATACCACGTTTTGACCATTGGTTGGGAAGAATGCAGCGGCAAATAATGTATAAACCGGTAGGCGCGCCCCACAAGACATAAATGGTGCCATCGCCGCCGACAGTTTACGCTCACGTTCTTGATCTAAAGTGCGAGTTGCCATAATAGCGGGCACATTACAGCCAAAACCTAAAATAAGAGGCACAAATGCTTTACCTGGCAGGCCTATTTTTTGCATCACTTTATCTAATACGAAAGCAGCGCGCGCCATATAACCAGAGCTTTCTAGTAAGGTTAAGAATAGATACAAACAAGCGATCACCGGAATAAAGGTAGCAACGGTTTGAATACCACCACCAAAACCATCCGCAATCACAGTCACAAGCCACACAGGTAAGTGCGGATCTAATAAATGATGGCCGCCGTCAACCAATAATGCGCCGACCCCAATATCAAAAAAATCGATAAACGCACTACCGATATTGATGGAGAACATAAACATCAAATACATGATGGCGAAAAACACCGGAATACCAAACCATTTATTGAGCACAAACTGATCGAGTTTCTCGGTAAAACTCTTACTGAATGAAGAATCTAATTGACGAACTTGATGACACAATTGATGCAAGTATTCAAATTTACTGTTGGTAACCGCCAGATCGATATCGGTTGTTGCTGAGAGTTGCTGAGTTAACGCCTCCAATACCGCTTGATCACGGTCTGAAAGGGTTTTTGTCACCAAACCATCTTGTTCGATTGCACGAATAGAAAGTGCACGAGGAAGCAAAATACCATCTTGAGGCCACAGTGGATTGATTTGCTCAATTGCCGCTTCTATGTTGCCTGGATAATGAAGAACTAATCCATCAACCTGTAAATTCTGATGTGCAATCTTATGCAAGTCGGCTTTAAATTGCGCCACCTGCTTTTTATTAATCGCCGACAGTATAAAGACGGGGCAACCTAGCTCTTGTTGCAGTGCTTTAACGTCAATTTCTTGGCGTTCACGATGTAGGGCATCTAATTTATTCAACACCACGATCATTGGGCGGCCCAGTTCACGCAGTTGCAGTGTCATATATAAGCTACGTTCTAAACTTGTGGCATCGACCACATTAATGATTAAATCGGCAGGCATAGACGAAATAGCGGAAGAAGCAATAGATTCATCGACACTGTTGGCATCATTGGCACTGTTTAAAGAATAGATACCAGGCAGGTCAGTAAGACTGAAGGATTCGTCATTAAATTCAAATGAGCCGGTTTTTTTCTCAACCGTGACTCCCGCCCAATTGCCAACTTGCTGCTTGGCACCGGTAAGACCATTAAATAACGTCGTTTTACCACTATTAGGGTTACCAACGGTTAGAATATTAAAGTTCATGCCTCTACCTCTATTGCAATGTCAGAGGCAATCTTGCCACGGATAGCAAGTGATACTCCTCTGACTTCGACCTGTAATGGATCACCCATTGGCGCTTTACGAATCAACTTAACTTGGGTGTTTGGCAGCATTCCCATGATCATCAGTTTCTTCCTTATATCTGGTGTTAATTCTGATAGATCAACAATGCGAGCACTTTGCCCACTTTTAAGTTCACTTAATTTCATGTAAAACCCAACCATTAATGATAACCATTCCTATTTTCACTCATGATACAGGTAAAGTCAGTAACTTTTTTTGATATATATCAATTTATCCTTTTATTTGATAGTTATTCTCATTACCACCGTCAAAAACGTCAGATTTGAAATTGATCTCTATTGTCAAAAACGTCAATTTAACTAAAAGTGATGGGGTTTATTTTTATTTATACCAACAAGGACTAGGCTATAAGCCATTGAATAAAAACAGCTATTTCAAATAAAATTTATATTGTCGCTTTTATCATGATAACTTGTCGTTATTTTTATGCGCAAATTAAGCCCAGTCGCGCTATAAATAACCTTGTCGATAGGGAACACCCTAACGAATTTTATTCCTGAGGTGTGTTGAGCAATCAATACACTCGGCAGCAAGCGAAGGTGTCGTTGGCACCCGTGACATAGTCCCCCCGGCCGTGTCACGTTTTTTTTATTCTGGACTGATGAGTGCCATATCTTGAATATGGCACTTGTTGTCACCCTCTTAGTTATCCTTTTTATCTATTACAAATCTACTTTATTTCCCTATTAAAATAAGCACTATTCAAATCAATCACTGCGTCTAACAACCTATTACGGCATAAATTGTGCCATATTGCGGTTGATTGCCTTTGATTTGATTGGTATTAGATAGAATTGATAAGGTTGTAAAAGCCTAGCAGCCTTGATCAGCAACAGTGCTAATCTTGTTGGGTATTTTCAATAAATTTAGAAGGGGTCAGCCCAAAGTGGGTTTTAAAGCGCTGGCTAAAGTAAGAAGGGTCGTTAAAACCGGATTCAAATGCGGTATCAGCCACTTTATAGCCCGACATTAGCATTTCACACGCCTTTTCTAAACGATACTGAGTCAAATAATCCATAAAGGAACGTTCCGTTAAATTTTTAAATTTACGTTGTAAGCTACGCTCTGAAACAAATAATAGTTTGGCTGCCACACTGGTGCCAAAATCAGGATCCGAAAAGTTCTGCTCTACCAAGTCGTATACCTTGGTTAGCCATTGCTCTTTAAGATCAATAAGGACTTTATCATCCCCTTCACTACCATTAATTTGCAAGTGCTTACTATCAATTCCTTCCATATCAATTAGGGTATCTGTATCTAGAATCTCACTTGCTTTGGTCGATATCACACCCTCTGCTAATGCATTTATTCGATAGCCATCAATCGGCCATGTCACGATTAATTGAGTCACCTGAGTAATAGTATTGGTGGTAAAGCTAAAGGTTCCACCATTTTGTTGCACTAATTCCGCCATCACCGCTAGAGTGGTATTGAGAGGTTTATGAGTAATAGGCGTAATGTCGAGACCGAATTCTTGAGCTTCATAAGCTAAAATTTCTGACTCTGAAATCCCAATACCTTGATCTTGCACTATCACTTGTAGCTGATTATCTTTTAACTTGGTGGATAAGGTAACATCCTGACCCTTCTTCGCCCGTATCAACGCACTCGCCAGTAAACTATTCAATACAGTATCAAAATTCGCGTAACGTACTCTTATCATGCAATTTGGTGTCTCGTCATATACCACCAATTTAACACCTGCATTTTCAGCATCCAATTGCCAACCTTGAGTAATGGCTTTAATCACCAATGACACCATTTTGCCTTGAGGGATCACTTTTTTCTCACTGGATAAATGCAAAAGACTGATTTGTTCTAAGTAGCTCAACGATTGTTGTAACAACTCTAATTGCGTACTTTTTGAGTATTGATCCATATTAATTTTAATATTTTCAATACACGCTGCCGCTTCTTCACTGACCTCATTAATTAGTGATTCTCGAGTCTCTGCTTGGCGGCGTAACTCGGCATTACTGCTGATCAATAATTGACTTTGATGTTTCAATTGATTGGTTTTCAAATTTATCAATCGACGCAAACGAATGTTCTTGCTCATCATGGCTCCCGCGCGCCAAACAAAAATAGCAAGAATTAGCAGCAGCATTAACACTATGGTTAAAATGGCAAACCAAGAGGTTAAATACCAAGGTTTATCAATAATAAAACGGTATTGAGTATTCTTTTTATTACTACCTAATTGAGACAAAGCTTTAAATTCAATTGCGTAGCTACCAGGGCTTAATTTATTAAACGTCACCTGTGAGCCCTGTAGGGAGACCCAATCATGTTTATGGCTACCCAATAATCGGTATTGTAAATGAGGCACATCCAGATCCGGCAATACCCCAAATAAAAACGTCACACTTTTACCATAACTCAAGTGTAATTCACGGTCTGGATTAGGAGAAATGGCCACCCGAGAGCGATCAAGTAACACTTCTCCAACTATGACATTATTTTCAGGTAATTGAGCCATAAGTAACTGTGGAGTGGAGGCTTGAACCAGTCCAAGTTTGCTGCTGAGTACCAATTGATTACCATCGGGCGATAACGCACAGCCATCGGGTAAAAACTCATTTGAAACCATGCCAAAAGGCGATGAGAAGTGTTTGACTAATAAGCCTGCGGGATTATAAAAGCTGATTCCTTTGGTCGTGGCAAGCCAGGTGCCATTGGCTGCCGTTGCAACACATAAAGCCGAACTATTCGAGTCTTGCAGCGGTACGGGGACGACACGGCTTTTGGCTATATCTATAGAGATCACGCCATAGTTATTCACCGCCCACAGCGTTTTATCACTCACTTGACTAATGCTGTCGGTACCGCCAAACTCTGCGCTAAAGGTATCAAATAAAATACGCCCTTTATGGTACTCATATAAACCATGATCGGTTCCTATCCAAACCCGCCCATATTTATCCGCATATAAATCGGTAATATCTCCGTTAATCGTGCCCTTTTGCATCCAAGTCAGGGAAAAGTTTTTTATACTATTATTGGTTGGGAAATAACGATACAAGCCAGATGCAGTTGAAAACCATAGCGTTTGCGCCGAATCCGCACTTAAATGGGTAATGGTATCGTTAAATCGGCCTTCCTCCACATTGATTTTCTGATTATGGTAGGTGATCGGATCAAAAGTAAGCGTTCACCAGCACCCTATTGACAGGCGAATGTGACGATCATCACTTGATCTACAATTGCCTATTGAACGATCCTTTTTATGCTTCATTATCTTCACATGAGCAGAAAAAAAGAACCTAAATA